>NZ_DJUM01000030.1:51693-90556 GCF_002440475.1 Exiguobacterium sp. UBA6282
GCTTGCCCTGCTTGCCCTGCTTCAGGAGTATTCGCTGCTGGCAGTGTATATGGAAGACGAAGATCTTTTAATTCTTTGACCGTCGTTGCTTTTCCATCTAGTACAACTGCTTGTTCTTTATCTCCTAGCTCGTACAAACCAAGCGCTAAACGTGAATCATTAGCTTGAATTAATTGTTTCGCATTCTCTTCTGTTAAACCGTAACGTTCGAGTTTTTTCTCATCAAATTGAATCTCAATTCGACGAATTTCTTGACCTGCAACTTGAACCGTTTGAGCACCTTCGATTCCCTCAAGCTTCGGTTGAAGTTCGTTTTCGACGAGTTTCGTCAACTCAGACAGAGAGCGTTCCTTGTCTGAGACAGCGAATCCGATGACTGGAAATGCATCAAAGGAAATCCGTGATACTTGTGGCTCTTGGACACCCTCTGGTAGTTCTATGTTTGAAAGAGCTTCTTTTACCTTTTGCTCTGCTTCTTCCATGTCTGTACTGAAGTTGTAGTCAATTTGTAAGTTCGATGCATTTTGGAAGGACGTCGAACGTACAGTATCGACACCTGGTAAATTTTCGACCTTACTTTCAAGTTCTCGACTGACTTCATCTAAAACCTGTTCTGGTGTAGCACCCGGATAAATTGTCGTCACGGACACGGTTGGTGTCGTGATGTCTGGCAATGTCTCAAGCTTCATCGATGTTCCCGCATAAATACCGGCAACCGTGATGATGATCGTCATAAGCCAGAGGGCAAACTTATTGTTCACCGAAAACTGGATGATCTTTTTCATCGTATGGTTCTCCTTCACTCTTCAATTTGCTTGTCTAATTGTCGTGCACGTTCTATTAATTGCTGAATCAATCGTTGTCGGATAGTCGGAGAAGGTGCACCGAACTGAAAATGCTCCGACAGTTTCAAACCGTCTAATGTAAAACGAATCGATAACACCTCAACCGGATCCATCTGTTCTGTCAGTTGGCGGAAGAAATGCTCAACTTGTCGCTTTCGTTCCTCGACGAACGTCGCGTGATCCTTTAACAAGGACAATAAGTAAAGAAGCGCATCCATGTCGAGGTGGAATTCCTCTTGCTGCTGGATTTGCAACGTCACGAACGCTTCCATCGGTCCCATCGTCAACTGATGCTGTTCGTACAGTTCAAATTGACGTGCTTCTTGCGCTTCGATGACTCCCATCAGCAACGCTTCTTTCGAAGCAAAATGATACAATAGTCCACCTTTCGAGACATTTGCCTGTTTCGCGACTTCATCGAGCGTTAGCTGAGTAAAGCCTTGTTGCAATATGATCGCTGTCGTTGCTTCAAGAATCCGGCGACGTGTCTCTTGTGCTTTTGCACTAGCCAAAAGCCTCCCCCTTTTCCTATCTATTTTACTGTACCGTCTGGACGGTTTCTTTTTATAGTGTACGGATTCTCATTTCGAGATGCAATCGCTTTGCTTATGTTTCACGTGAAACTTTCGTGAACGAAAAAAACGCTTACGCATTTTATTGTACGTAAGCGTTCTGAAGTGGATTATTCGTTTGCTTCACGTGCACTCTCTCGTAGCGCCGCTTGCATCGTTTCGAACAGGTGACGCTCCCGTAACACTTGGACACCACGATCCGTCGGTCCACCAGGTGCTGCAACGTCAGCAATGAGACGATCTGTGCTCTCATTAGAACGCATGAGAATTTCAGCTGAACCTTTCATCGCTTGAGCAACGATTCGACGTGCATTTCCCTCTTCAAAACCGGCATCCGTCAAAACTGGTACCATACCAGCTACGATTTCATAGAAGAATGCTGGACTACATCCAGCTGCCGCCATGAACGCTGGCATCGTTGTTTCATTTGCCTCCGCGATTTCTCCGACACGTTCAAATAATGCCTCGACTACACTTCGGATCTCTTCGTTCACGCGTGAGCCGAACCATAGTCCAGTCATTCCTAATCGATGGGCAACGGGTGTATTCGGCATGACAGCAACTGTCGGACGTTCTGTTAACCGTTCGATTTCGTCCGGTGTAATGTGAGCCGCAATCGAAACGATCGTTTGATGCGTCCATTGTTGGTTTGCTACGTAGGCAAGTACACCATCGGGTTGCATGCCAAGCATGACGACATCATATAAGGAGACATCTTCTTGCTCGACTGTTTGAATGCCGTGTCGCGCCGCGACTTCCGTCAAGCGTGCTCCACCACTGCGATTCGTCATCGTAATGTCCTCACGCTTAAATCCAGAAGCGACCCACCCTTGAACGAGCGCCTCACTCATCGCACCTGCTCCTACTACTAATAGTTTCATCGTCTATCCTTCCTTTCCCTCAAAAAAAGACCAGTCATGACTGGTCTTATGCGGGTCCATTATACACGAACAGCTAAATCTTCAACAGCGACGACACGAAGACCCTTGTCGTCAAGTTTCTTCACGATTTTTTTCTTCGTCTTCTCGTCACAATCCGTTGGTAACGTAATTAATACGCGACGCATGACACTACTCTTTGCATCGAGAGTCATCAGACTCGCCACCGTTGAATATTTGTTAACGATCTTCGAAATTTTCTCGAGCGCCCCTTTTTGTTCACTTAAGGCTACCGTTAAGACGTAACTTCCCGAATCACGATTCCACGCTTCCTCAAGCATTCCAAGCATCTTCCCGTGCGGTAAGATACCGAAGAAATGACCGTCGTCATTTAAGACCGCAATATACGGTAATTCCTTAATTGAGAAGAAGACTTCAAAGAAATTACTTCCTGTATAGATGTATTTGGATGTATTCTTAATCAGCGACATGACATTGTCGTCTAAACTGCCACCATTCATCCCATGACGATAAATGTGCATCTTATAGATATTCCCCTTGAAATCCTGTCCTGTCTGACTAAGAACCGGGACACATCGGTATCCGGTTTTTTCAAGCGTGTCAAGCGCTTCACGGATCGTCGCTGTTTCGGAAATCGTGACACATTGGTGCTTCGGGATACATAAACTTTGAACGAGCATAATAAAATCCTCCTCTTTTACCTAATTACGCAGACTTAATCATATCATTCGATTTTCATACGCCATATCCTCTTTTCCCACTACTGATGCGCTTTTATTCTTACAATCACAAGACATTCTCTTGTAATCACAACGCAATCCAACCTATTTCAATTAAGTACACATGTAATCTCCTATTGTCAGATAATTTATTAAATCTACAATCACCTTCATATTAAGATTTATTAAGATTTCGTAAAGACGCTTCATAAATGTATTCTTTTACAATACCGTCTGCTACAATCGAACTCGTGAAGTTGCTTCACTATTCTATTCTTGTTCTTAATATGGAGGCAGAAGAAATGTTTAGTAAAAAACAAGATCCATTCGCAGTTAAATTATCAGAAATCGCAGGACACTTAAAAACGACTTCGCAATTCTTCGTTGACTTTAAAATCAACGGCATCGCGGATGTAAAAGAATTTGCACATAAAGTAAAAGACTTCGAAACAGCTGGGGACGATTTGATGCATCAGTTGATCATCGACTTGAACAACGCGTTCATCACGCCAATCGATCGCGAAGACTTACTCGCACTCGCTAACGCACTCGATGACGTCTTAGATGGCTTTGAAGAATGTTCTGCTATTTTCGAAATCTACAATATCGTTCAAGCAGACGAGCACATGATTAAGTTCGTTGATGAAATCAACATCGCTGTTTCAGAACTCGCAACGTCAATGGATCTTCTTGTTGCACGTAAATTGCAACCGATGCGTGAACATGTCATTAAAATCAAAGAACAAGAGACGATTTGTGACAACTTACGCCGTAAATCAATCAAAGCATTGTTCGCAACAGAAACAGATCCAATTAAAATCATTCAATACAAAGAAATCTATGAATCGCTCGAATCAATCGCGGACTACTGCCAAGACGCAGCTAACGTCATTGAAACGATCATCATGAAAAACGCTTAAGTGAGGAGCTAACGAGATGGATAGCCTGTTTATCATCACCGCCATAATCGTGATTCTCGCACTTAGCTTCGACTTCATCAACGGTTTCCACGATACAGCGAACTCAATCGCGACTGCTGTATCGACTCGCGCTTTGAAACCACGCCATGCCATCATTTTGGCTGCATCGATGAACTTCCTAGGTGCAATCACATTCACTGGAGTCGCAAAAACGATCTCTGGTGACATCGTTGACCCGTCAACACTTGAACACGGGAGCTATGTCGTCATCGCTGCCTTGATTTCAGCCATTGCTTGGAATCTCTTGACTTGGTACTTTGGTATTCCGTCAAGTTCGTCGCATACACTGATTGGTTCGATTGCTGGTGCAGCTGTTGCCTCTGTTGGATTTGGTGGCATCGAAGCAAAAGGGTTCTTGAAAATCGTTGAAGCTTTGCTGATTTCACCAGTACTCGCCTTCACACTCGGTTTCATTGTATATGCAGTCTTTAAAATCATCTTCAAAAAAGGAAATTTGGCGAAAACGAATCGTCGCTTCCGCCACGTCCAAATCGCAACTGCTGCATTACAATCGTACACACACGGTACGAATGATGCGCAAAAAGCGATGGGGATCATCACACTCGCTTTGATTTCGTCTGGTTTCCAAACGGATCACGAAGTTGCCACTTGGGTTAAACTTTCCTGTGCGATCGCAATGGGTCTCGGAACATCTGTCGGTGGATGGCGCATCATCAAAACCGTCGGTGGTCAAATCATGAAAATCCGTCCAGTCAATGGTGTAGCAGCTGACTTAACATCAGCAGCAATCATTTTTGGTGCAACGGCGATTCATCTTCCTGTTTCGACGACACACGTCATCTCATCTGCCATCTTAGGTGTAGGTACATCGCACCGTAAGAAAGGTGTCAAGTGGGGAACAGCGCAACGCATGCTTATCACATGGGTCATCACATTGCCGATTTCAATGGCTTTAGCTGCTATGATCTACTATATTCTCGACTTCTTATTCATTAAATAAGTACGCACCCCACCTATTCAAGATAGGTGGGGTTTTGTCTACGCTAGAAGCGTCGACAGTTGTTGTTTTTCCCATAATTCGCTATCATGAAGAACAAGAAGGATTGTCTATTTCTTTAGGAGGAATGCCCCATGACAAAACGTAAAGCCTTAACGATTGCTGGTTCCGACACGAGTGGTGGAGCTGGCATTCAAGCTGATTTAAAGACGTTCCAAGAACTTGGCGTCTACGGAATGAATGCCTTGACGGTCATCGTCGCTCAAGATCCTGATCACTCTTGGCATCATGCGGTTTACCCAATCGACACAGAACTCGTCCGGACACAAATCCACACGGTCCTTGGAGGTATTGGTGTTGATGCGATGAAGACGGGAATGCTCCCGACTGTCGAAATCATTGAAGCCGTTGCCGAAAAAATCAAATCATCCGGCGTCCAAAACGTCGTCATCGATCCTGTTATGGTCTGTAAAGGCGAGGATGAGGTGCTAAACCCTGATACAGCGAACGCACTTCGTGATGTCTTGACACCACTTGCGACAGTCGTCACACCGAACGTCTTTGAAGCAGGTCAATTATCGGGTCTTGGTAAAACGCCAGCAACGATAGACGAAATGAAACTTGCAGCAGCGCGGATTCATGAAAAAGGTGCGCAATACGTTCTTGTTAAAGGTGGCAGTAAGATTGACCATCCACAAGCAGTTGACGTGCTTTATGACGGAAAAGAGTTTATCCTGATTGAGGACGAACGAATCGAGACACCGTACACGCACGGTGCCGGCTGCACGTACTCTGCAGCAATCACGGCCGAACTCGCAAAAGGTGCATCGGTAGAAGCTGCTGTCCGTACAGCAAAATCTTTTATCACTTCTGCGATTCGTCATTCATTCCGTTTGAATGAATACGTCGGACCAACTGATCACGCTGCACATCGTACAGTCCAGTCTTGATCCGCTTAAGAAGTCCGCGATATCCGCGGACTTCTTTCTGTATAGGAGAGGAGAATGATTTATGCAAGCCATTGATTTACAAGAGATACAGCGTTATATCGACGAACATGCGAATACACCGTTATACGTACACGTTGAGACGACGAACGGTGCCTACGCGACGCACCAAGATCCGACCTTCCATAGCGCAGGGATGTTTTTCCGTAATGCGGAAATCACATACGAACGTGGTTTGATCACAGGAAACGGTCCTTACCGGATCGGTTTGAAACTTGCACACGGCTGGTTATACGGTGAGGGATTAACTGATTTCGAATTTGCTGGGGATCAATTGTTGATTGCCGGTCACGATGTCGAAGGACGTCTTGCGATTGCTTTTGAACTTAGCCCGACACCATTTGCTCAAGGTGCAGAGGAGGTAGACGCATGACACACGAAGATCATTTACTCGTCGTCTTCCCTCACCCGGATGACGAAGCCTTCAGTTCTGCTGGTACGATCATCGAGCACGCAGAAAATCGTGGTCCTGTCACATATGCTTGTTTGACGCTCGGTGAGATGGGCCGTAACATGGGACGCCCGGTCTTTACGAACCGGGAACAGCTCGCAACGATTCGCAAACGTGAGTTGATCGATGCAGCTGAAAAAATGAAGATTTCGGATCTCCAAATGTGGGGACTTCGCGATAAGACCGTTGAATTCGAGGATGAAGCGGCACTTGCTGACCGTATCCTTACCTTGATTCAACAAACGCGCCCGACTCGCTTGATTTCATTTTATCCGGGTTACGCGGTCCATCCCGATCACGAAGCGACAGCTCGCGCCGTCGTTCGTGCCCTTCGGATGATGGATCCTGCCGATCGCCCCGAGTTCCTTGCGGTCGCTTTTGCGAACAATACGAAAGCAGAGCTTGGAGAAGGAACATTCATTCACGATGTCAGTGCCTATACGGATCAAAAGATCAAGGCACTCGAAGCACACGCTTCTCAAACAGGTGGTTTGATGAAAGTCATCTCGGAAGACTCGAACATCCGTGACCTGCTCGTCAAAGAACGCTATTACCACTATCCGCTGTAATTTCCTATTAAGAGATGCCGATCGTCCGAGCGACAATCAGCATCTCTTTTTTGGCCTTCATTAGAAAACGTCGACTTTTTTGATGGCTTCTGCTAGTGTGAATAGTTGAGACTACGTCTCCGGAGTTCGTAACCTCCTCCGTTATAAAAACTAGGAATGGAAGTGTACATTATGAAAAACGAACGTGCTCTTGTCGTCTTCAGTGGCGGCCAAGACTCAACGACTTGTCTGTTTCAGGCACTGAAACAGTACGAAGAAGTCGAAGTCGTGACGTTTAATTACGGACAACGTCATGCACAAGAACTCGAAGTCGCACGCGACATCGCCTCTGAGCTCGGTGTCAAACACCATGAGCTTGATCTCTCTCTTCTCAGTCAACTAACGAGTAACGCCTTGACTGACCACAGCCAAACCATCACGACGAACGAAGATGGTCTCCCTTCTACTTTTGTAGATGGACGGAACCACCTGTTTCTTTCGTTCGCAGCCGTCCTCGCGAAAGGACGCGGAATCCGTCATATCGTCACTGGCGTATGTGAAACGGACTTTTCTGGTTACCCAGACTGCCGTGATGCCTTCATCAAGTCACTGAATGTGACATTGAACCTTGCAATGGACTATCCATTCGTACTGCACACGCCACTCATGTGGCTCGACAAAAAAGAAACGTGGGCGCTTGCCGACTCGCTCGGTGCGTTTGATTTCGTTCGAAATCGCACGTTGACGTGTTACAACGGCGTCATTGGAGATGGTTGCGGCGAATGCCCGGCCTGTGAATTACGAAAAAATGGATTAGATGCATACATCAAGGAGGTTCAACACACATGACATTCAATTACGAAGCACCTGAAACGGTCGAGCGCCCGACTGGCGACTCGCTTATCTATACGAAATCCCGCGTCATGATCGTCAAAAAACTGACGTTTGACGCAGCGCACCACCTATATGATTACGATGGGAAATGCCGTGCGCTTCATGGTCATACGTACCATGTCGATATGGGCATCAGTGGTTTTCTTGATCACCGCGGTATGACACTTGATTTTGGTGATCTTAAGAAAATCTTTAAAACACATCTCGAACCACTTCTCGATCACCGTTATTTAAATGAATCATTACCATACATGAATACGACAGCTGAAAACATGGCGGCGTGGATTTTTGAGACGCTCGGACAACACCTTCCAGACGAACGTGGACTTCGTGTCGAATTCGTCAAACTTTATGAGACGCCGACTGCTTTTGCTGAAGTCCGTCGTGAGTGGATGAACGAAGCATGAGTGCCTTAACGAAAACGCCAAAAATTCCGGTTCTCGAGATTTTCGGACCAACGTTCCAAGGGGAAGGACGATCAATCGGTCAAAAGACGATGTTCGTCCGAACCGGTGGCTGCGACTATTCCTGTTCATGGTGTGACTCCGCCTTTACATGGGATGGTTCTGAAAAACCTGAACTCTTGACGGCAGAGACGATCATGGAACGCCTCGATGCACTCGGCTCTTACGGACATGTCACGATTTCTGGTGGGAACCCGTTACTTCATGCTTCGATCGGTACGCTGGTTGAGGCATTAAAAGAACGAAACATCACGATGTCGGTTGAGACACAAGGTTCTTACTGGCAAAATTGGTTACTTGATATCGATGACGTCACACTCAGTCCTAAACCGCCTTCAAGTGGCATGAACATCGATTTTGATCGTTTGGATGTTTTTTTCAAGCGTCTACCAGAACAACAGCGTGCCGTTAAAATCGTCATTTTTGATGAAGCAGATCTTGATTTCGCGGCGATGATTTCAGAGCGATATGCCTTAAAAACGCTCTATCTATCACTCGGAAATCCGGATCCGCACGAAGAAGGTACGATCGCCCCACGGATGCTACACGATTTAAAAACACTTTGGGAACGCGTTGCTCGTGATGAACGTTTTAATCACGCACGTGTCCTACCACAACTACACGCCCTCGTTTTCGCGAACGATCGTGGCGTCTAAGGAGAAATGATTTATGCGCCCTGAAGATCTAAACGACTTATCGTTACTTGGCCAAAAAGCCGTTCCATACATTTTCGAATATCAACCAGAAGTACTCGAAGCGTTTCCGAACCGCCATCCGGAAAATGATTACTTCGTAAAATTCAATGCACCAGAATTTACGAGCCTTTGCCCGATTACGAATCAACCGGACTTCGCGACGATCTACATTTCGTATATCCCGGATGAAAAACTCGTCGAATCGAAATCACTTAAATTGTATCTATTCAGCTTCCGTAATCACGGTGATTTCCACGAGAACTGCATCAACGTCATCGGGAAAGATCTCGTGAAATTGATGGAACCGCGCTACCTCGAAGTGTGGGGGAAATTTACGCCACGTGGGGGAATTTCGATTGACCCGTACTACAACTACGGAAAACCTGGTACAAAATATGAACGAATGGCAGAACATCGTCTATTCAATCACGATCTCTATCCTGAGACTGTCGATAATCGTTAAACGCTCAAAAGAGGAACAGTGGACTTTTCCACCGTTCCTCTTTTTCATACCCATTAACTCGACGGGATGTCGATCAAGGTCGTACGATCGTGCTGACAGATGACTTCAGATGACCAAATATAAATATGCCGTAACAAATGATCCGCAGGAATCTGCAAAGCACGGACCAGCCGCTCAATCATCAAAAAAGACGGATCCACAATGCTATTTTCGATACATCGAATCATCTCAAGTGTCATTTTAGTCAATTCAGCTAATGTATGCTGATCTAACTGATGACGTTCTCGTAATGTACGAATCCGCTGACCGTACTGCCCGATCGGTTGAATCCCTTCTTTCATCCGCCCAACATCTTTTCTTTTTTGAAACCAAACAATGTTCACTGTAGCCTTTTTCTCTTTTTTTAAATTTGAATACCTTTCCGAACTGTCATTTTTCTAATGAAATAAATTTCCGAATGTTTTTCTTATAAAACACTAGCTTTTTAAAAAGTTATCGCTTACAATTCTATATGCAAACGGTTGCATTAATCGCTTACATTATTGCACTGTTCTTACACACATATTAGAGAAAAAGAGATCCAAAAGGAGTGAATGATCTTGAAAAATGCTATTTCGTTCGATTTTTGGCAAAAACTCGGTAAAGCGTTGATGGTCGTCATCGCTGTTATGCCTGCTGCAGGAATCATGATCTCGGTCGGGAAACTGATCGGCATGTACGGAGGCGACATCGTATTAATGCAAACGATTGCCCGGATCGTTGAGGATTTAGGTTGGGCTATTATTACGAATCTCCACGTCTTATTCGCTGTCGCGATTGGTGGATCGTGGGCAAAAGAACGTGCTGGTGGTGCGTTCGCAGCGTTACTCGCCTTCATTTTGATCAACCGTGTCACAGGCGCTATCTTTGGCGTCAATGCTGACATGATCGCGGACCCAAAAGCAACGGTCAATTCATTGCTTGGTTCTGAGCTCATCGTAAAAGATTATTTCACTTCAGTTTTAGGGGCACCTGCGCTTAACATGGGGGTCTTCGTCGGAATCATTTCTGGTTTCCTTGGTGCCGTTCTCTTTAATAAATTTTATAACTTCAGTAAATTGCCAGATGCGCTCGCCTTCTTTAACGGAAAACGTTTTGTTCCATTCGTCGTCATCGGTGGATCGGTTGTTGCAGCATTCGCATTGTCACTCGTTTGGCCGTTCGTCCAAGGATTGTTGAATGACTTCGGGCGCTGGATTGCCTCTTCACGTGATTCTGCACCGATCATTGCACCGTTCGTATACGGTACACTGGAACGTCTATTACTTCCGTTCGGTCTGCACCATATGTTGACTGTACCGATGAACTACACGGAATTAGGTGGAACGTACAAAATCTTGACAGGTGCTGCTCAAGGATCGACGGTTGCTGGTCAAGATCCGCTTTGGCTCGCTTGGATCACTGACCTTGTCAACTTAAAGCAAGCCGGTAACACACAAGGATACAATGACTTAATCAACAGTGTCGTTCCTGCCCGCTTCAAAGAAGGACAAGTCGTCACATCACTTGCTTCATTGATCGGTATTGCTGTCGCAATGTACATGTCAGTCGATGAAGATAAGAAAAAAGCATACAAACCGGTCTTCCTATCTGCAGGACTCGCTGTCTTCTTGACAGGTGTCACAGAGCCAATCGAGTTCATGTTCATGTTCATCGCTCCTGTTCTTTACGTCATCTATGCTGTACTAACAGGTGTTGCCTTCGCACTAGCGGATGTCATGCATCTTCGGATTCATGCGTTCGGTGCAATCGAACTTCTGACACGCATTCCATTGATTGCAAAAGCTGGTTTGATTGGTGACTTAATTCGTTTCATCGGTGTGTGTGTATTCTTCTTCTTCTTGAACTTCTTTACTTTCCGTTTCGTCATCAAGAAGTTCAACTATGCGACACCAGGTCGTAACGGGAACTATCTGGACGATATCAACGTATCGACTACTGAAGCTTCAGGTGAGGCTGCTGCGACATCCGCTCCTGCCGATGGTTCACAAGCTTCTCAAATCATTGATTTACTGGGTGGACAGCAGAACATCGAAGACGTCGATGCCTGCATGACACGTCTTCGTGTTACCGTTAAGAATCCAGCGCTTGTCGCACAAGAAGCGGACTGGAAAGCAAACGGTGCACTTGGTCTGATCCTTAAGAACAATGGCTTGCAAGCCATCTACGGTCCAAAAGCCGATATCTTAAAATCAGATATCCAAGACCGGATCGGCGCATAAACCTGCGAGATTAGGGAACTACCTAAAGGTGAAGCTCTTTCATAAGAGTTTCACCTTTCTTATTTGAAAAATCAGGAGGATCACTCATGCGTCTACTCACATTGAACTGTCATTCGTGGCAAGAAGAACAGCCACTCGAAAAATTAAAGCAGATCGTCCAACTGATCCTCGCACAAGATTATGATGTCATCGCACTGCAAGAAGTCAGTCAATTAATGGATACACCGATCGTCCATGATGAGGTGCGTAATGATAATTTTGCTTATTTAATTCAGCAAGCCTTAAAGGAACAAGGTCAAACCTACTCCCTCATCTGGGATTTTGCCCATATCGGATACGATAAATACGAAGAAGGACTCGCCTTATTGACGAAACACCCGATCTTGAAGTCAGACAGTTATTATGTCAGCCGTAGTCAGGATACACTCGATTGGAAATCACGGAAAATCGTCCGTGCCACGATCCAAGTCGACGGAACACCCATCACGTTCAATACCTGTCATCTCGGCTGGTGGGCAGATGAAGTCGAGCCGTTCCAGGAACAATTCAACCACTTGATGGCTCGGATGGATCCACTTGAATGGACGTTTTTCCTCGGGGATTTCAACAATGATGCCTTAGAACGAAATACAGGGTATGACTATATGATGCAACGAGGATTACATGACGTTTTTCTGCTTGCTAAGGAAACGGTCGGGATTGAAACGATCGATGGCAACATCGATGGATGGGAAGACAATCAACAAGGATTACGCATCGATCTTGTCTTATCGAACCGAAAGATCGATGTCGAGCGCGTCGGTGTCGTCTTCGATGGGATTCACGGACCCGTGGTTTCCGATCACTACGGGGTTGAGGTTGATATTCGGATTCAAAAAAATGAAAATTGATTGTTGACAACGCTTTCTTTTCTGCTTTATGATGAAATCAAATCAATAGTGCGGATTGTGACAGTATGGCTGGCAAGACCGAAATGACACCTTCTTAGGAGAGGTGTCGTTCGGTCTTGCCTTTTTTTGTCCCATCTAGCGTGTTTCACGAAAAAAGGAGGACTTTTCCGATGGACTATCAACAAACTGCTAAACGTGTACTTGAACTTGTCGGTGGACGCGAGAACATCATTACTGCCGCTCACTGCGCGACACGCTTACGCCTTGTTTTACATGACGAATCAAAGGTAGATCAAGCGGCACTTGAAGATTTGGATGGTGTAAGTGGTGCCTTCTCGAGCTCTGGTCAATATCAAATCATCTTCGGGACCGGTACCGTTAATAAGGTATTCGCTGCGTTTGCACCACTCGCTGGTGTGAAAGTCGATGGAGAAGAGCCACTCGACGTTAAAAAGGCTGCATCTCAAAAATTAAACCCGTTCGCCCGTCTTGCCCGTTCCCTTTCGAACGTCTTCGTTCCACTCATTCCGGCCATTGTCGCAGCTGGTCTCTTGATGGGATTACTCGGTATGATCAAAGCATTCGGTTGGGTCGAGGGCGATTCGCCGATTGTTCAACTACTTGATATGTTCTCGTCTTCAGCCTTCATCATCTTACCGATTCTGATCGGTTTCTCGGCAGCTCGTGAATTCGGTGCAAATCCGTATCTCGGTGCCGTCATCGGGGGGATTATGACACACCCGTCCCTCTTGAATCCATGGACACTTGGGAACAGTGATCCTGAAGTCATGAAATTCCTCGGAATGAACATCGAGTTAATCGGATACCAAGGAACGGTCTTCCCGGTTCTCTTAACTGTCTGGGTCATGGCAAAGATTGAACAACAAGTCCGGAAACGAACACCTGAAACGCTCGACTTACTCGTCACACCATTCGTTACGGTCCTCGTCACTGGTTTCCTAGCATTGATCGTCATCGGTCCAATCGGAACGTTGCTCGGGAAAGGAATCTCATTCGTACTCGTCTTCTTCTACGAACAGTTCTCAGTCGTCGCTGGTCTCCTCTTTGGTGGACTTTACTCGACGATTGTCATCACTGGGATGCATCACAGTTTCCATGCAATCGAAGCAGGGTTACTTGCCGATAAAAGTATCGGAAAGAACTTCCTTTTACCGATCTGGTCGATGGCGAACGTCGCTCAAGGCGGTGCCGGACTTGCCGTCTACTTCTTGACAAAGAACGTCAAACTCAAAGCACTTGCCCTACCGTCTGCGTTCTCAGCCTTTCTCGGTATCACGGAACCTGTCATCTACGGCGTCAACTTACGTCTTGGAAAACCATTCATCGGCGGTGCAATCGGTGGTGCGATTGGTGGCGGTTATGTCGTCTTAACGCAAGTCGCGGCGAACGCCTACGGACTAACTGGAATCCCGATGATCGCGATCGTCGCCCCGCTCGGTGCAACGAATTTGATCAACTACCTCGTTGGATTCGCGATTGCGGTCGTCACTGCTTTTGTTTCGACTGTCGTCTTGATGCGTCTTGATGCACGTAAACAAAAAGAAACAGACATTGCTGCTTAATCCTTCATGCGACCAAACCGGGTCCACTGACTCGGTGGTCGCATTTGTCGGTTCGCAAAGCTCTACGTTCGCTTTATAATAAAGAAAAGACTGGAAAGGAGGACGTCAGGCTGATTATTCATAAAATCCTCAACAACAATGCAGTTGTCGTTAAAGAAAATGGACAAGAACGCATCGTCATGGGACCCGGTATCGCCTTTGGAAAAAAGAAAAAAGATCCGATCCAAGCGACGAAGATCGAAAAAATGTTCATCCCTTCGTTTGAAAATGCGGAACAGTTCAAAGAGATTCTGACGACGACACCACTTGAGATCATCGACTTATCCGAACGCATCATCTCGCATGCAGAAGGTGAACTTCAGACGCCGTTTCATGACTATATTCATGTCAGTCTGACGGATCACCTCGCTCATGCCGTACGGCTAGCACGTGAACAACTCGTCGTGCATAATCGACTAGCAGAAGAGATTCGTCTTTTATATGGACCAGAGTATGCGATCGGAGAATGGGCAGTCCTTGAAATCGAACGCGCGTTACAGGTCACCCTCCCTAAAGAAGAAGCAGCGAACATCGCGCTTCACTTATATAATGCACGCCAGACTCATCCGAACATGGCAACTGCTTTGCAGACGGTCACGTTACTCAATGAACTGCGTGAACAGATTGAAGTCTTTTTTGGAAAAACGATCGAAACATCGTCGATGACGTACTATCGCTTCTTCACGCATATGAAATTGGTCCTCGCTCGGATCGAACAGGGAGAAACGTTACACGACATGGATGACGTAATTCTATCAGCTGTCAAAACCCGTTATGCAGACGCCTACGCCTGTGCGAATCAGATGGGAGACTGGCTGGCAGTCGAACTCGATACGCGTGTCCCTGAATCAGAAATTGGTTATATGGCTTTACACATTGAACGGATTCGTCCCGACCTTGAAAGGAGTTCTACGTATGAAAATCTTTAGTTTAGGGGAAGCACTGATTGATTTGATTCCTCTTGATGCCGAGAACATGACATTTCAAAAAAATCCTGGGGGTGCTCCTGCCAATGTCTCCGTCGGACTCGCTCGATTAGGCGCAGACAGTTATTTTCTTGGAGCGGTCGGAGATGATTCGATGGGCCACTTCTTGAAAGATACGTTACATCACTATGGCGTCCGCACGGATTACCTCATCCATGATTCAACACAAAAGACAGGTCTTGTCCTCGTCACGAATGGGCAGGATGGCGAGCGGTCATTTGAGTTCATCAATGCGGAACGCGCTGATATGCATTTTCACGAAACACATGTACCAGAGGACTTCGAGTCTGTCGATTTATTACACATCGGCTCTATCTCTTTGATCACTGGTGAAGCCGTAAACGCTACACGAACAGCTATCGCTCGTGCGAAAGAACACCAAGTGCCTGTCTCGTATGATCCGAACTTGCGTGAATCGTTATGGCCAAATCTCGATGAAGCACGGACGACGATCCGGTCCGTCCTACCGGATGCACAAATCGTCAAACTCGCCGAGGAAGAGTTAACGTTTTTAACAGGACAAACAGACCTTGATGACGGGGCTGCCGAATTGTTAGCTGAATACCCGATCCGTCTTCTCGCTATCACGCGTGGAAGTGAAGGGTCGATTCTGTATACGGATCACGCGATGGCTGTCATCGATGCGATTACGGTCGACGCGATTGATACGACAGGAGCTGGGGATGCTTTCATGTCCGGGTTACTCTATCAATGTGCGTTACGTGATTTTTCATTCGCTTGGTCAGCAGATGAACTTCATGATATCGGACGATTCGCAGCGATTTCAGGTGGGCTTGCTGCTTCCGTCAAAGGTGCAATGGCTGCCTTGCCAACACTTGATGAAGTCGCTCATCGCTTGAGTTAAATCCGTAAAAAAAGACGGAGAGATTCCGGACGCAGTGCCGGAATCTCTCCGTCTTTTTCGTTTGGTTGATGAATCGTTTCTTCCTAAAGAATCGATCAAGGCATATCGATAAATTGTTTGATTTCGTCTAACACCTCATCTTGTTGCTCTTTTGACGTCAATGGGCTCCTGTTGTCCCCTTTTTGTGGTCCATACATACCAAAGTTCGCATGATTTCCTTGTTTGATTTCATGGAATACCGCATCTTTTCGAACATTCTGCTTACTTTTTTCGATATCAGCGATTGGTAAGACACCATCTTGTCCACCATAGACCGTTAGTGAGGGCACATCAATCGAATCAATCGGATAGGATGCGAGGAAGATGATTCCTTTAATCTTCGAATGTTGTTCGACGATTGTCGAAGCCGCGCTTCCACCTAGTGAATGCCCGATCAAATACCACTTTTTGACCTGCGGATATTCCTCGACGATATCGAGTCCTTCGTTTGCATCGAGCAAGGCAATCCGAAACGGTAGCTTCGGTATGATGACAAAATGTCCATCTTTCGCTAGTTGATTACCATAATAACTGTAAGCAGCTGCATCGACTTTTGCCCCTTGATAAAAGATGAATCCGACGTCACTCGTCTCTTTTCCAAACGTGACTTCACGTGGTGTTTCCGTCTCCACGTAAGACGCCGCTTGCTGCGAAGCGTCATAATCGAATTGTGCCCAAATCATAAAGGCAAATACAAGTAGCGCAAGTACTGCAACAATCGTTCCAAGGATTCGTTTACTCCATTTTTTCATGTCATTCCCTCCCTATAGCGTTATCCCATTATTATGTGTTAAATCACATATGAAAACAAATGATAGAATTTTCAGTCATTGTAAGCATCCCTATCTCTTTTTCATGAATTGGTTTAAGATAAAGTCACTATTGTTTTTTCGAAAGGAGATTTACGTTTTGCCGCGTACCCTTGTGTCTACGATTCAATGGTTTTTATTCATCATCTGTACCAACATTGCCCCACCCCTTGCCATCGCAGCATCGTTTGAACTCTCGGGTGCCGAGACGCTTTCCTTTTTATCTCGTTGTCTATTCGTATTTGCCATCTTAAGTCTATTTCAAGTCCTACTCGGACACCGTCTTCCAATCATGGAAGGTCCTGCTGGAATTTGGTGGGGAGTATTCGCTCTCTATTCATCGATTGGTGTCACGCTGTACGGCAGTTATTCGAACACGCTACAATCGCTCGGATTCTTACTCTTACTCAGCGGAATCATCTGTATCATCTTGACGGTGACAGGTGTCTTACGACGCTTAGTTCCGCTCTTCACTCCACAAGTCATTGGTGTTTATATGTTATTGCTGTCGGCACAGCTGTCGGGATCCGTCATGAAAGGATTGTTGAATATCGAAGACGGACGGATTCAAGCATTACCTGCCGTCATCTCGATTCTGACCGTCTTGATCTCGCTCTATTTAGAACGCAGTGATCGCTTACGACAATATGCTTTATTGATTACACTACTCGTCGGTTGGAGTATGTTCGCACTGATCGGACGTGCTGAGATGCCGAGCTTTGATGGTCCACTGTTCACTTTACCGAGCCTATTACCATTCGGCGGTATTCATATCGATTGGAGCCTATTACCGACTGCTATCATCATCTCGTTACTCTTGATGACGAACGTCTTAGCGAACATCAAGGTCATTGAACGAATCATCAGTGCGAAGCGCGGAGAAACGGTCAAAGGACAAGTCGGAACGGCTGGTATCACGGCTGGTATCGGACAACTCTTCGCCGGTCTGTTCGGTACAGTGGGTCCTGTTGCTATTTCCGGAACGGCTGGATTCATCGCCTCAACGGATAATACGGACCGCAAAGCGTTCGTTTATGCGAATATCACGTGTCTCTTCCTCAGTATCGTGACACCGTTCGTCGGTTTGATTGCTAAAATCCCTGTCGCTGTTGGTTATGCGATGGTCGCCCCGATCGTTGCCGGCATGGCAATCATCGGCGTCACGGAAGCGGCTCGCGATTTGAATCGTCAAACAGCGATGATCACAGTTGGTCTTCCAGTTCTCGTCGGCATCGGTGCGTTGTTGTTACCGAAAGAAGCAACGGCCGATTTACCACCACTCATGACGACACTGATGTCGAACGGTCTCGTCCTCGGAACGTTAGTCGCCTTGCTTGCAGAGGCCTTACGCCATATCCGGACGAATGATTAATAAAAAGACGCTTTCTCGATCGAGAAAGCGTCTTTTTTGAATATCTTAACGAATGCCGCGCATGTATTTTTGAAGTTTTGGTGCGAAAGCGAATAAGAGTAATCCGAAGATGACGGCAACGATACCTGTGATACCGAAATATAGAATCTCTGTATCCGCTTTATAGTACTTAACGATTTGTGCGTTGACCGCTTGTCCCGTTGCGTTCGTCAAGAACCATAGACTCATTGTTTGCGCTGAGAAGGCTGCCGGCGCCAATTTTGTCGTTGCCGATAAACCGACTGGTGACAAGAAGAGCTCACCGATGACGACGAGGAAGAAGCTGAGCGTCAGCCAGAGCGGACTAACTGTTGTTTCAACACCGAATAGGATACCTGGTAGTGTCATGACGATGAACGAAAGCCCTGCAAACAGAAGACCGAACGAGAACTTTTGCATCGTCGTCGGTTGACGATCCCCTAGCTTGACCCAGAAGCTTGCAAATACAGGTGCTAATACGATGATGAAGAGCGGATTCAACGATTGGAAGAATGCCGGTTGAATCTCAAATCCTAAGAATGAAAGGTTCGTCCGTTCACTTGCAAAGATCGAGAGGACATATGAACCTTGTTCTTGGATCGCCCAGAAAATCGCTGCTGCGATGAAGAGCGGAATATAAGCAATCAAGCGCGATCGTTCGTCATCTGTAATCTTTGGACTACGAAGCATGACTGTGAAATAGGCGATTGGAATCAAGATTCCGAGAATCGTGACCATCAAGGTAAAGCGAGAAATCGTCAACAATCCTGTCATCGATGCAATGACACCGAGAACCGCAATGACGACGACAACGATCGACGCAATCGTGATGAAGCGTTTTTTCTCGTCCCCTTTTAATGGGTTTAAGACATACGTACCTGCTTGACCAAGGTTTTTCTTTTTCGTCAGGACGAAGACGATAAGTCCTGCGAACATTCCGATGGCGGCGAGTGCGAAACCAGCATGGTACCCACCACGGTCAGCCACTTCACCGACGACGAGTGGTGAAAGGAATGCCCCAGCGTTGATCCCCATGTAGAAGATACTAAATCCAGCATCACGACGATTATCCGTCTTACTGTACAAATCTCCGACGATATTCGATACGTTCGGTTTCAAGAAACCGGTACCGATGACGATGAGTCCCATCGAGACGAAGAGTGCCGTAATGCCTGCTGGTAAAGCAAGAACGATATGCCCCAGCATTATCAAGATACCACCATAGAATACAGTTCGAGACGTACCGAGCAAACGGTCAGCTACCCATCCACCAATGATCCCAGACATGTAGACGAGTGAACCGTAAACGGCCATGATTGACGCAGCTGTCGTCTTGTCAATTCCTAGACCACCATTTGCGACTGAGTCGTACATATAGAAGATAAGGATGGCACGCATACCATAGTAGGAGAAACGCTCCCAAAACTCGGTGAAGAAGAGGGTGAATAACCCTTTCGGATTTCCAAAGAATCCTTTTTGCGGAACGGTCTTATAGACCTGATCGCGATCAAACTCTGCCATATGATTGGCTCCTTTCATCTGCCCTGAATAAGTGCATAATCCATCATCTTTTCCCGCTTTCCCCAAACGATAAGCGTGACGAAACAGATAGGATACGAATACACTGTTTTGCCTGAATTGTCTCACTTCTTTTTTTATATATGAGACAGCACTTTACCATTCAACCGCAAATCATTTGATGAGTCAAATATTATTTATATTACAAGAATAATAAAAGAGCAACCGACAAGTCGGCTGCTCAAGATTGCATCTGTTTTGATTCGATGATCGTAATTCCAGGCGGCGCATGTAGCGTTTCATGAATCATCGCCGCAGCGACTTGACCGGCTTCGATCGGAGCGATGGCACTGCGTTTTAATAACGGTCGTAACACCGTCGAAATTTTCGCAGCTGCCTGTTCGCCTAAACGAAACTCGTCTCTTTCTCCTAACAAGAGCGAAGGTCTGAAAATTAGTAATGCATCGTATCCTAGTACGCGTAGTCCATTTTCCGTATCCCCTTTTACGCGATTGTAGAAGGTTTTGGCATTCGGATGGGCACCAAGAGCTGAAATCAAAGCAAAACGTGTCGCACCGAGATCTAACAGTTCACGACCAAGTTCAACCGGATACGTATAATCAACTAGACGGAATGCATCTTGCGAGCCTGCTTGTTTAATCGTCGTACCTAGTGCACAGTAGACGTGATCAACGACAGGCAATTCGATTTCTGTCACACGATCAAAATCAATCACCCATTCTTCAAGTTTCGGATGAAAACGGCGTATCGGTCGGCGAACAAGAACATGTACCTCGCTATATGCCTCTTCTGCCAACAAACGGTCTACGAGTTCTTGGCCAACTAGACCGGATGCTCCTAAAATGGCTGCTCTCATATGTTTCTCCCTCCTTCATGCTGTCGACCGATTGGTACGAAATAGGAACGATTCCCAGTAATCCGTTCTCCAGCACGTACACCAATCGCACTCGGTCTTCCACCTAAAATAAAAACACCGTACATATACGCGACGTCTCCCTCTTCTTGAAGTGGATACGTCGGTAATTCTCGATACGCTTGATAGACAGCCGGTTGATCAAGAAACGTATGCTGTTCATTCTTTAGCAGCACTTCTCCCTGTCCGTCATGGACCGTTACAGTGTCCCCTTCGCGTCCAAAGATCGGTTTCTTGACGAACGGTTGTCGGCTTGAGATGAATGCATCTTCTGATAAGTATGTCGGTAAAAAATAACGTGCAATCATCGTATGATCCATTTCGCTCAAGTATGGATGCTTGGTTTCGTGTAACATCCAGATCAACGCAAGAACCGACTTGGCTTGCATTAAAAAAGCGGACGGTGGATTGATGATTTCTAGCCGCCCCGTCTCGACAAGTTGCAACAATAACTGTCCTAGGTTTCGCCCCTCTTCATCCCGGTCCAGCAAAGCCATCTCGATTGGAAAGGTTTGCCGATATAAAATATCAATTCTTTTACCTGTTTCATCGTACAAGCCCTCTTCCGGGCGAATCTCTAGTGCATCAAGCGGACAATAGACCGCGCTACTCCAGAACGACTGCAAATACTCAGACGTCAGCCGATCTTCGATATGGTCGCCATGTGAAGTGAAGACGACATGCGGATCCTGCTTCGTCCGATATGTCGCTGCTTCGATTGCACGACGGACAGCTTCCTTGAGCCATTCGTTTTCTCCATCATTGACACGTTTAAATCCTTGTTTCTCTGCTACGACATCGTTGACTTCAAATACTTCCTTAATGAAGGTCGGCGTATCGGCATTCCATTCCATGAGTGAAATGCGATCAGCCGTCACAATGAAATCAAAGCGCCCGATGACGGTCAGCGGTCGCATCGTCTCGAGTCGTAAGAAGGCAAGACTTTCGACTGGGAAGCCAAGTTCAAGTAGTGCCTGATCATCCATTGAGCGAAGAATCGGAAGTACTTTTTCAAATATCCGATACACTTCTTGCGCCGCGATATGCAGTTGATCGATTCGTTTGTCCGAGATCGGCATGATTTCCGTGACAGCGTACGGTTCCCCGTCTAGCACATCCCAAAAACGATCGATGTCTCCATAAAAGGTCTGTCGTTTATTCATCCGCCGAAAAAGCCGGAGGACGAGCCCGTTCCGAATCCTTTTGTTTTCGTATTGTAACTCTTTACTTTTTTCGATTTCGGCGTATATCCTTTCGTTCGCATCGCACTGTGCATCAAGGCACGTGAAGCGAAATAACTACCACCCCAGTAATAGTAGCCTGAATGAGTCGACGAACTATCATCACAGTACCAGACACCTTCATCGTTATCATATTCATAGTCATCACAATCCGGATCATCTGGTCGTTCCGCTCGCGCATCATCCGATCCACACCCACTTAATGTCGTTCCGATCAACAGTGTCGCAGCTAGTGTAGCTTGTTTCATCCAATTCACCTTCTCAGTCCCCTTTCCTTTTACTCTCGTTATGGATAGTATACGCTTTTTCGAAGAGAAAAGTTTCTTTGTTCTGCCGGAACTTTTTTTATCAAAATGTGGTAATAGTATCTATAGAATGAAAAGGAGGATTTACGCATGTCACTTGCCTACTATGTTGAAGAAAATAGTGAATTCCAGCCGATCTATCAATATGATCGTTATGCGATCGAACCGGAAGAAATCATCGCCCACCAACTCTGCGAATTCCATATCATCGAAGGACATCAATACGAGCTTCGTTCCAATGAGATGGCAGGTGAATACGATCAATTGATTGTCGACCACATCAAAGCATCACCGCGTGCGACGGAAGAACGTGTTTATCCACCGCATCAAATTCATATTGAATTCAGACAGTATCTATCCGACAGCGCCCAACCGCTTTTAAAGACATCAACGGTTCCAAATCACATCCAAGCGATGCGTTTTTTGATCAAAGACAAGATTGAAGTCGAAGGACACGGTATTTTTGAGCGTGACAGCTGTGAAATTGATATCGATCGGAATTGTTATGTCGTCTATCTTGCAGATACACTTTGAGATGTAAAATCGAGTCTCTTCATTTCCAAGAGACGTTTTTTTTGGCATACTAGAAGGTAAGAACGAATCAATCGAGGTGAACGAACATGAGTGAACAACCAAAAAAACTATCATTGCAAGAGGCAATGATCGAGCGCTTGAAAGCAAAAAAACAAGCGCAAACTAAACGTCCGACTGGCTTACAAGGAACACAAACGAAACAATTGACGAGCCAACAGACGAAAAAAGCGAATAACCAGAAAAAACGGACAGGCGTCTAAGTCACAGGAATTCATGAAATAAGGAGCAATTATGAGTATTTTAACGGTATCTAACTTAAGTCACGGATTCGGTGACCGCGCCATTTTCGAAAATGTCTCCTTCCGCCTGTTAAAAGGCGAGCACATCGGTCTCGTTGGTGCGAACGGTGAGGGGAAATCGACGTTCATGAATATCATTACGTCGCAACTTGAGCCGGATGAAGGGAAAGTTGAATGGGCGAAGCATGTGCGCGTCGGCTATTTAGACCAGCACGCTGTCCTTGAAAAAGGATTAACGATTCGGGATGCTCTCAAAGGTGCATTCCAGTACATGTTCGATATCGAACAGGAAATCAATGATTTGTACGGTAAAATGGGCGAAGTCGAGCCAGAAGAACTCGAAAAAATGCTCGAAGAAGTCGGTGTCTTGCAAGACATTTTGACAAATAACGACTTCTATACGATTGATGCAAAAGTCGAAGAAATCGCACGCGGTCTTGGTCTCGATGAAATCGGACTTGACCGGGATGTACAGGAGCTCAGTGGTGGACAACGGACGAAAATTCTGCTTGCGAAACTCCTTCTTGAAAAACCAGATATTCTCTTACTTGATGAGCCGACCAACTATCTCGATGTCCAGCATATCGAGTGGTTAAAACGCTATTTAAATGAATATGAGAATGCATTCATCTTGATTTCGCACGATATTCCATTCCTCAATAGCGTCATCAACTTGATTTATCATATGGAAAATCAAGAATTGAACCGTTATGTCGGTGACTACGACAACTTCGTCACGATCCACGAAGCGAAGAAAAAACAACTTGAGTCTGCATTCAAGCGTCAACAGCAGGAAATCTCTGAGTTGAAGGATTTCGTTGCCCGGAACAAGGCGCGTGTCTCGACACGGAACATGGCGATGTCACGTCAGAAAAAGCTTGATAAGATGGATGTCATCGAACTCGCACAGGAACGGCCAAAACCAGAGTTCCACTTCCTCCAAGCACGGACACCAAGTAAATTGATGTTCGAAGCAAAAGGTCTTGTCATCGGATACGATGAGCCACTGTCTCGTCCTCTTGATTTGACGATCGAACGCGGACAGAAGATCGCCTTGCACGGTGCGAACGGAATCGGGAAATCGACGTTGCTCAAGAGTTTACTCGGTGAAATCCCGGCTGTCTCGGGTGTCGTTGAGCGGGGAGAGAACTTGCATATCGGGTACTTCGAGCAAGAAGTCAAAGAGAAGAACTCGAATACGTGTATCGAAGAGATCTGGAATACGTTCCCGTCTCTGACACAACAGCAAGTCCGCGCCATGCTCGCGAAGTGTGGTTTGATGACGAAACACATCGAATCGAAAATCGAAGTACTCAGCGGTGGAGAAAAAGCGAAGGTCCGTCTTTGTAAATTGATGAACACGGAATCGAACATCCTCGTACTCGATGAGCCGACGAACCACTTGGACGTCGAAGCAAAAGAAGAATTAAAACGTGCGTTACAAGAGTACAAAGGAACCGTCCTCTTAATCTCACACGAACCAGAATTCTATGAAGCTGTTGCAACAGACTTATGGAACTGTGAATCATGGACGACAAAAGTATTCTAAGCCATGCTTTACAAAAGATGGGATGCCCAGACGGGTATCCCATCTTTTTAGTTCATACACTTAATCATTGCATGATTGTGCATCTTCACGCACACTAAGACTTAGAAAATGGTTATGAAGGAGCGTATTTTTTTGGAAACGATCACGAAAAAAGCAACTTTATCCTATTTACATGTTCCAAGCGGTGGTTCGGAACAATTGATTGCCCGCCTCTATTCACCTGAACATACAGAGGATGCTCCATTAATTGTCCTCTTTCACGGATTTCCCGGGAAACAGTTAAACATGGACTGGGCAGTACAACTTCAAAGCGCAGGATACCATGTGCTTGTCACGTCATATCGTGGAACGATCGGAAGTCCCGGAACCTTCCGATTCCAACATGTTCTGGAAGACGCAACCGCAACTTTACGTTACGTCTGCTCCAAGTCTTTCACTACTGAACACGGTATCAAGGCTGATCAGATTACCGTTGTCGGTCATAGCATGGGTGGGTTCGCCGGTCTTCATGCTTTTGCTGAGACACCGGAGGCTGCACATTATGTCGGGATTTCTCCATTTAATTTTGGACTCGTCGGTCAGCTCGTCCTCGAACATCCGGAATACGAACCTGTGCTTCATGGTATTCTCGAGCGAGGAGCTGCTTTCCTAAATGACGCCACTGCTGACGCGTTACTTGACGAGTTAAAGCACCATCATACGACCTGGAACTTACTAACGCTAAAAGAACGTCTAGCCGATCGCTCGATGTTGCTCATGACGTCAGAACGAGACGAAACATCGATTAAAGCGCTCCATCATGACTTATTGGTATCGGACAGTCCGTTTGAGGAAGCGATCGTCGATAGTGATCACAACTATATTGAGAATCGGGATGCTGCCTTTAACGAATGGACAGCTTGGCTCGCCCGACAATGAAAAGAGCGCTCAGTGTACGACTGAGCGCTCTTTTGCTGAAGTTCGAGTCCGTTGCATAGGACGGATCCGCATCCGGTACAGAACAAGTGTGAACATCGTCAATGTCGAGACAGCGTACCAAACCGTCGTAAATAGTGTTCCGGTATCTGTACCGATGAAAAGACCATGTGCCGTCATCAATAGCCAGGCAGGTAAAACAAGCCAGTGTGTCAATTTCCAAAGCGTCTTGCCTAGCGTCTCCTTCAAGAAATCCGAAGTCACGAGAACGAACCCGAATAAGTAGAGACTGATCGTTCCAAATGCATTCCAAAGCGGTTCATAGGAAGCTTGTCCTGGAATCAAGACCTCGAAGATTGTCAGTGGTGCGTACGTATCCACAATGATGAGCGTCGCATGGAGGACGATTGCGAGCAATCCTGCCCAACCACTATATAAGTGCACGTGATGCAATCGTGCTTTTTGCTTTTTGAGAGCCGGGTAGGAACCAAGCAATCCTGCTAGGACTGAAATCGTCATGAAGAAGTGTCCGCTTAAGCCACTCAAGCGAATCATCGTCCATGTCGAGAACAACCATTTCATCCAGTCCATATCTCACTCACTCCTTTCTGTTCGCTTCGCCATTCTCCTGTAGTGTCTAAAATCAGTAATCGTCCTTTCGGAAACCAACGAAACAATTTTTCTTGACGTTCTGCTTCTGTCATCTGAAAGGCAAGCTTTGTCATGACTTCCGCTTCATAGAGTTGTGGAGCAGACGCCGTCGCTTGCAGAATCGGACTCCTCGTCGGACGCCCTGTTCGTCCATCTAACAAATGATGATGCGTCTGTCCGTTCGTCTTCCACGATCGATAGACACGGTTCGATGTCGCAATCGCACCTTGTCGTAATTGCACATCAGCGACGCGTTGTTCGGTCTCGGGATGCGTAATTGTGATATTCCATGGTTTCTCCTCAGACCAGACGATGACGTCACCTCCCGCTTCAATCAGTCCACGGTTCCAGGTTTTTCGTAGGCGTTGCGCCGCGATCATCGCGGCAGCACCTTTTCCGATTCCACCTAGATCGATAAAGCCGCCTCCGACTCGAGTCACGTCGCATCCTTCAATGATGAATGGTGCGATTTCCGGTGGAGCCGTTTCTTCATAAGCGATGGCTTGCGTGAACGGAAACGATTGCCGGTAACCATTAGCTTGTTGTTGAGCTAGCAGAAACGGAGAAAAATAATGTTCCGTCTGTTCGAAGTATCGTGTGGCGCGTGCCAGTAAGCGGGCTAACGGTAAGGACACCGATATCATGTCCCCGATCCGCAAACGATTCAATCGACTAACCTCACTTTGATCTTCAAAGCGTGACCACTGTCGATCGACGTAATGAAAGAAACGGATGAGTTCCTCCCACTCGGCTTCATCAATCGGCTGATCCGTCACGAATCGCACCTGATTATGCATCGCATACAATTGTCGCTCCATTTTCCTCCTCCTTACCTCGAATGACTGGACTGACCGTCACTCGACCCACCTGGTTGACTGAATCCAGACGATTCGTCGCCCTGCCATTGACCATCATCATCTTCGTAATATCCATCATCTTCTCCATATTCGTCTTCATCATCGCTATATTGATTTCCTTGGGATGGTAATGTCGTATCATTCGAATACGTATCGCCTGTCGAAACAGGTGTCGTCGAGGAATCGCTCGAACTGACACTCAACTGACCAATCGCAAGTCCGATGAAGACGGAACTACTAAGCCCGACGAGCCATTTCGCAAATGGTTTTGGTTTCATCTGTTTCCTCTCCCTTCTTGTTACGTTTACTGTATCGAAAAAAACTGACAACTAACTGACGGCAACTATGGGATAATGAGAAAAAAAGAGGAGCGATGTGCATGCGCGTTTTGGTAGCAGAAGATGATCAGCGTCTTGCGAAGATGTTACGCCTCCATTTGGAGCGGGCAGGATATCAGGTAGATGTTGCACGGGATGGAGTGGAGGCGCTCCTCCAATGTCAGACGTATCGCTATGACTTACTCGTTCTCGATTGGATGATGCCTCGCAAGAGCGGAGTCGAAGTCGCCGCTACCTTACGCCAAGAACAGTTTGAAGGCGGCATCTTGATGCTGACTGCTCGCGATACGGAAATTGATCTCGTCCATGGTCTTGATAGTGGAGCGGATGACTATCTCGTCAAACCGTTTCAATCAAATGAACTTTTGGCACGACTGCGCGCGCTCAGTCGTCGTCAACAAAAGGCATTCGTGTCGACGGTCACCTTCAATGGACTAGTCCTTGATCTGTCCTCACAAACGATTTCCTATGAACACCATCCGATTGATTTAACACGACGTGAATTCGAATTCCTTTCTTTGCTCCTAAGACGACCTGAACAGGTGATGAGTCGTGAATTAATCATCGAAGTCGTGTGGGGCATCGGTGCGGATATTACGGATAACGCGCTCGATGCGCTCGTCCGACTTGTTCGAAAAAAACTAGATGCGGTCGGTGCTCCTAATTTGATCCGGACAGTTCGCGGATTCGGTTATCGATTAGGTGATCCACATGCTTGACTCGATTCGAAAACGACTGACGTTATTATTCAGTGGTTCGTTCTTTTTTGTACTAGTCCTCATCCTGATTGGTGTGTATGTCACGAACGCTCAATTGCTGAATCGAATGGAATTGAATCAATTGAAGGGCGTATCTGATCGCGATATCTTCGAACGGATCGAGCACGGAGAAGATCAATTCATCCAAAATCCGATCTACTTTCAGTTACTCGATGATTCAGGAAACGAACGCTATGAAAGTCTGCCGCCAGACGTCGAGTCCAAAACACTGCGTCGTTTTTTAAGGTCAGATGATACGACGAAACAAGTGGACTGGGATGATCGACACTTCTTACTGTATCAACGGAGTACCGAAGAAGGACGACTACTGCTGATGAAGGACATCTCTCCGACAGAAGATACCTTACAGCGATTGATTGCCGTTCTTGCGGGGATTGCGGTTCTCGCAACGATTGTCCTGACACTAGTCGGATACATCCTCGCTGGTCGAGCCGTCATACCGGTGCAACAAGCATTCGATCGCCAACGTCGTTTTACGTCCGATGCTTCACATGAACTACGGACACCTTTGACAATCGTCTACAGCGGGATTGAATTGCTAGAAGCGGAATCACTTTCGAATGAAGGACGAACGATTCTAGAGGATATCAAAGCAGAAACGGCAAGCATGCAGTATTTAGTCTCTGATTTACTATTGCTTGCGCGAGAAGGACAACTTTCACCGAAACAGGAAGTTGACCTTAGTTCACTCGTTCAAAAGACCGTCGAACGTTTTCAGCATGCCTACTCGGATCGCATCATCCACGCTTCGATCGCGCCTGACTTACACATGAAAGGGGATGCCCATCAATTGAATCGCTTATTGACGGTCTTTCTTGAGAATGCTCTTGTCTACAGCGATAAAGTCATTGATGTCTCCCTCGAAGAAACTACTACAGAACGCCAGTTGACGATACAGGACCGTGGGATCGGTATCGCTTCCGATCAACAAACTAAAATATTCGAGCGTTTTTACCGGGGGGATCATTCACGTCACGGAACAGGTACGGGCCTCGGCTTATCGATTGCTCAATCGATTGTCGATCAACATGGCGGTACGATTTCTATTGATTCAACATTAGGTGAAGGCACACGCTTCATCATTCATTTCCCAACTCTTTAAAACGGTGTCAGTTAGCTGTCAGATAAGCAGGGTAAAGTGAAATTATTCTTTATCATACTTACCTAAGGAGGTCTTTGATATGTTGGGAAACGTACCGCTTCATCCACTTCTTGTCCATGCACCGATCGCACTTTTATTATTCGCAACGTTATTGTTACTCGTCAGTCTGAAATGGACGCAATTCAAATTGTTCGCCCTCTTTACGCTAGTCGTTGGTCTGATTTCTGGGGTCGCCGCCTATTTGTCTGGAGACGGAGCAGAAGAGTATGCGGAAGCGAACTTAAGTAGCGTTACCCATGCTGCTATCGAAAATCATGAGCATTTCGCGTTGTTCAGCCTTGTTGCCTTTGGTGTCTCGCTGTTATTTTTGTTATTGGGTTACCGCTCAAACAAAAAAATGTTTTTATTACTCAGTTTTGTCGTTGCCATCGTCGGTAGTGGATTACTTGCTTATACCGGTCATCTTGGTGGTCAGATGGTATATGCTAAATAAAAAAGAGCCGGTTCATTTTCTCTTTTTCAGAGAAAATGGACCGGCTCTTTTATCTTGTTTCTGTTTATTTACGATGTGCGCGTCCCGGGCGACGGTTATTCGAACGACGTGTGTTTCCACGTCCTTCTGTCGTCTTCCGTGATCCTTTACTCTGGTCGTGCTGTGCGCGAATCGCCTCTTCAGACAATTCGACGACGATTGGCGTGACCGAGATGTTCAATTCACGTTCCATATCACGGAACGTCCGACCATCTTTCGGCGTCACGATCGAGACGGCAATTCCATCGTTCCCAGCACGTCCTGTCCGACCGATCCGGTGAACATAACTTTCGGCATCGTCCGGTAAATCGTAGTTGAAGACGTGTGTCACACCTGTCACATCGAGACCACGGGAAGCGACGTCTGTTGCAATCAGGAATTGTGTTTTTCCTTGATAGAACTTCGCCATTGCCTTTTCTCTTTTCCCTTGCGTCAACCCACCATGCAGTTCATCCGTCGGATACCCTTGCATCTGCATTTCTTCGTTTAATTTACTGACACGACGTTGCGTACGGCAGAAAATGATGGCTGCATATGGACGCATCTCGTCAAGCATCGTCCGTAGTGTCGCCTGCTTGCGACGATCCGTCGTCTCGACGACGAACTGCTCGATCGCTTCTACAGTGATGCTTTCCGCTTCTACCTGCACTTCGACTGGGTTACGCAAATACGTTTTCGCCAGTTCCTCTACTTTAGGTGGCATCGTTGCTGATAACATGACGAACTGGCGATCAACAGGTGCTGCCTCGATGATATCTTCAATTTCTGGCAAGAAACCGATTTGAAGCATTTGGTCCGCCTCATCTAAGACGAGTGTACGTAATTCGCTTAAGTCTAGTGTGCCGCGACCGACATGATCGAGAATCCGTCCTGGTGTTCCGATGATGATTTGTGGCATCCGTCCGAGTCGTTGAATCTGTTTAAAGACGTCTTGCCCGCCATATACTGCAAGAGCACGGTACTGTTCCGTATTGCGAATCAGCTTATGGGTCTCATCTGCAATTTGACGCGCGAGTTCGCGAGTCGGTGCGACGATCAATGCTTGGACCGTTTGCGATTCGACATCGATTTGCTCAAGAATCGGTAAGAGGAACGCTAGTGTTTTTCCTGTTCCGGTTTGTGCCTGTCCAATCAAGTCGCGTCCGTCAAGTAATGATGGAATCGCTTGTTCTTGAATCGGTGTCGGCTCCTTGATGCCTTGTTTTTGTAATTTTTTTATCCACAGATCACTGATGTGTAATGTTTCAAATGTTGACATAATATATCCTCCTAAAAATTATCCACAGAAAAAAGCTGTGGATAACCTGCTTCGCATAGACAAAAACAGTTATCCACAGCCGTGCTCTATTCAGTATACACAATTTACGCGTTTGTTGCTTCCTGTTTTAACTTCCGGTCGAGTATGAACGTGCCGAACGGGATGAATGATGCGATGAACGCAATACCCGCCTTGATGATCGACCAATCGTATTTGAATTTCACAACGGCGAGCCAGATCGCGTACATGACGAATAAGACACCGTGAAGTGCACCAACGACCGAAACTGCTTGTGGAATGTCCGCCATATATTTCAACGGCATCGCAATCAACAGTAAGACTAAAAACGAAATTCCTTCTAATATCGCAATCATCCGGAATTGCCCAAGCGTAGTTCTTAACATCCCGTCACTCCTTTTTCCTGATTCCTGCTCTTAGTATACGGGATGGACGATCCATCTGTGACCTGTGTCACAGGATTGTCAGATTTCGAGTGGTCGTAACCGAGCTTCGATGGCAGCTCGTTTTGGCTCAAGAAACGGAGGTAACGCAAGTGTCTCCCCTAATGTTTCAACCGACTCATCCGTCGCAAATCCTGGTGTATCTGTCGAGAGTTCAAATAAGATATGATTCGGTTCCCGGAAGTAAAGGGCTTGGAAATAGTGACGATCGACTTTACCGGAGTTCGGTAAGTGATAAGCATTCAGACGTTCGACCCACTTCTCGTACTCCTCACTGTTCGGTACACGGAACGCGACATGGTGCACACCACCACGACCTAAACGTTCCCGATCAAGGTCTGGACGCGCTTCGACGTGGACTTCTGCTCCGATTCCCCCTTCTCCTGTCGCATAGACTTCGATTGGAGCAAAGTCACCTGCTAGTGAAGGATAGCGACCAACGTTCCGGAAACCCATCACTTCCGTCAGCACGCGGACCGTTAGTGTCGGATCGTTAACCGTCAATGTCACGGCTCCAAGTCCAACAATGGCATGTTCAGAAGGAATCTCTTCTTGCGGCCATGGGACACCGCCTGCGACACCTACTTCGCCATCTTCCGCGACAAGAATCAAACGCGTTCCTTCCTGATCACGAAACGCCAGTGTCTGTCGTCCAGCACGCTCAATGATTTCGTCATGCTCAACGTCCTTTTCCTCAAACCGTTTTTTCCAAAATTGAAGAGCGGCTGTTGTTTTGACACGAAGAGATGTCGAAGAAATACTCGATGCTCCTGGTACACCCGTTCCAAGATGTGGAATATCGAAAAACGTCAAATCTGTTCCAGGATTCCCTTCCGCATCTCCATAAAACAAATGATACGATGTCGTGTCATCTTGATTTACTGTTTTTTTAATCAAACGCATTCCGAGTACTTTCGTATAAAATTGATAATTTCGCTCTGCCATGCCTGTTAAGATTGATACATGATGAATTCCAAGTAGCTCCATCTTCGTCACTCCCTGTAAATGATTTGGTAATTGAAGTATAACGCACTAATATCTTGAATTCAAGATATTAGTCTAATAAAAAACCGCCCCTCCGAAAAGGGACGATTGAATAGTTGAAATTAAAGTTTTACGACGTTAGCAGCTTGTGCTCCACGTGCGCCTTCAGTGATTTCGAACTCAACTTCTTGACCTTCGTCAAGTGTTTTGAAGCCTTCACCAGTGATTGCTGAGAAATGTACGAATACGTCTTCTCCGCCTTCAACTTCGATGAAACCGAAACCTTTTTCTGCGTTAAACCATTTTACTTTACCTGTGTTCATGGGAACAACCTCCAAAAATAAATTACTTAATACATATGCTGAGCATATGAAAGGAATTCATTATTGTCCCGAAATACATGGAGCAACGAAAAGATTGTTCGTGACACGATGTGAATCCGTAATGACAATAACAATATTAAGCTAACGTAAGTATAAAATGGATGCGCTTTAAAAGTCAAGTTGCCTGACCAATGTTTTTCCAATTGATTCCACTTCTTCTACGTAACTCAAACAAAAAACAGGTTCAGCTGAAACTGAACCTGTTCTTCTGTTTTTAACGGTGGATCCAGACTGCTCCAGCAGAGTTATCTTTTGCTTCACCGATGACTTGAATTTTCAATCCATTGTTCGGAAGCAATTTCCCTGCATCCGGAATCAACTGGTTGATATACGATTTTGAATCATCAAACTTCGTCACACCTGGAAGACCTTTATAGTCGTAAAGTCCACGTGATGGCGAATCGATGAGCCATGCAGGTGCTTTATCATAACTGAAAGCAGCATCTGCGATTTGGTAACGTGTGCTGTCCTTAACCGTCGGTTGTCCTTTCAACGTGCCGACGATCGCTTCCGGATGCGAATCAACGACACCGAGGAATCCTTCACCTGGGTGCTTACCGACCCAGTTGTCGTCAAAGCTAGAATCACCATACCAAACGACAAGGCCTGTGTTGTACTTCACACCTCGTGCATGTTCGAGCGCTTTGTCCGAACCTGCATAGTTGCGCCATTCAAGGTAGTACGCGTTATCTGCATACGTGAAGCCGTTCGATGCGACGAAGCCATCTAATTTGAATTTAGGTGTTCCCTCGGCATCATCTTCAAAGACGACTTTACCATCGACTGTCAGCGTAGCATTATCGAGCGCGAAACCATCAAGCGCGAGTCCTGCGTCAGTGACATATTCAAATTTCAGCGTGACTTTTTTACCAGCAAATTCACTGAGGTCGTATGATTTATCTACCCATGCGCCTTTAGTAGAATCGGCTCGCTCATCGCCATCCGTGTCCTTTTTACCGATCGTTTCCAGTACTTTTGACTGGCCATCGGCTGTAGCAGTGACTGTCAGGAAATCGTAGTTGAATTCAACGTCATAGTACGCTTTAAAGTCAAATTTTGCTTGTTTAGCATTCGTCAGATCAAATTCAGGAGACGTCATCGATGTATGAAGATCGTTCCCTTTTGTACTGTAGTAGTACTTCTTGCCGAACGCTGGAGCAATTCCTTTCACTGGCTTTTGTGGAAGATTGACTTTGATGATCCCTGGATTTTTTGATTTCGTGACACTCTGATCGAGGTACGAAGCTGTTCCAGCTTTCGTGAGCGAATCAAAATCGATTGTTTGGATGTTTGCCCAGTTTCCGCCCATGACTGTCTGGAAGAATTCCTTGTTTTGCGGAGAGAAGCTCGTCGGCTCTGTTCCGGCAATTTTACCATTCCAGCTACCACCACTCATGATGGACCAAGAAGCGACTGGCTCCCCTTGACCTGTGTATTGCGTGTCGTATTCATCGGGAAGTCCGAGGTCATGTCCGAATTCGTGCGCGAAGACTCCGACTGCGCCGTCCTCAGGTTGAATCGTATAGTCGTAAGCTGCCATCTTCCCACCCCAGCGTGTCGGAACGTTTGATGTCGTGTTTTCGACTGGATAAACGCTATCGAGCGTCCAGCGGTGCGACCAGATTGCGTCATCCCCTAATTTACCGCCACCCGCTTCTTGCCCCGTTCCTGCGTGAATGATCATCAAGTGATCAACGAGACCATCTGGTTCATTTAAGTTACCGTCGCCATCTAAGTCATACTGGTCGAACTGATCGTACTCAGCTAAATTGATGCCTGCCTTGACGGCAGCATTCAAGGCATCCTTGACGAGTCCACGCGGCCCTTTTGCTCCTGGCAAGTTATCATTTCCGCCTTTTGGACTATCAGCACCATAATCCTTAGCTGTTCCCGGAACTTTTAACCAGTTCGAAACCGTCCCATCGACCGAATAGCTTCCACCCGATTGTTCTTCATAATACTGCTTGAACGTTTTAACCTTTTCTCCGTTGAACAGTTCAAATTCTTTATCCCCGAACATCAAATCTTGATAATGCTTTTGGTTAAAGTCTTTAGCGTACATATAACCTGGCTCTTGAACGACGTTATTGTGCGCGAAGTCACTGTACTCGACAAGCAGTACCAATACCTTGTCCGTCCGTGTCGTACCGTTATACTTTGCTTGCTTAGCTTTGTCTACTTTGACGAAGCCGTTCGGATTGCCTTTTTTGTAGTTATCATGCTTTTTGTCCAGCTGTTTTGCTAACTTCTCCTTTTGCTTCGTCAAGAAATCCTTTGTTTTCTTGTCGAAGGCTGCTTCTTTACCCGATGCATGCGCGTGATCAGGAGCTGGTTTTCCGTTCGCCTTTTGGTCAAGATACTTTTGGACTGCTTTTTGCTTCGCTTCTACGGAAGCGGCTTTTGAAACGACCCCACGTTTTTCCAAGACTTTCAACAATCTGTCTTGATCGACTGTGCTTAAATCCATTGGTGCACCAGAGGCTGCTTTTTCTGCTGCTTGTACGGATTTTACCTGCCCACCAGGTAAGACCGGACCGACAGCAAAAGCAGCTGCCGTAATTCCAGACAGTACGGCTAAGCTAAGCTGTTTCTTTTTTCCCACGTGAATTGACCCCCTATGTAGTAGTGAAAAGTAAAAGATTACTATACTTTTCTGAATATTCAAATCTTAGTTTATTTTACTTCCTTAATCAATCTTTTTTAAGATAATTAGTGCTTTATGACCATACCTATTTTTGAGTATTAATTTCAAAAGATTTTCAAAAGATTCTTTCACCTTTTTTTCAAAAAAACATCCTTCCACCGTTTTAGAAAACGGTACGCTGAAAGCACTCTAATTCACTAAAGGGAGGATACAATGAGCGCTTTACAACGTTTTGAACGCCACTTACTAAGAAACTATCTGCTCGGTTCATTCATCGCGGTGTTCGGCGTCGGATGTCTGTTTATTTTTGAGACCCTTACTTTCACGAGGAATGAACAGTTGATTTTAATGGGTATCATGGGTTTATCTGTCAGTCTGATGGTTTTACTCGAATATATGCTTTATTCTCGGCACATCGGTGCCTTACGACGCTTCTTCCAAAACGAGATTCCTTCACTCGCCTCTTTCCAAGAGGCTTATCAAACGACCCATCACTTTCCGGTTCTGACTGTTCAACGAATCATGGGACCACACTTCTTAGGTCTCTCAGTTCCCGCATCACTCCTGACAGCACTCGCAATCTCTCAAGAGTGGTTAAAGATGCCGTACTACTTGATTGGTCTCGCCTGTTTTGGTGCTGTCCTCGTCGCGATTTTACACGGTCTGATTGAATTTTTTCTAACCTACCGCGTTACGGAGCATATGCTCCTCACGTTAGAGAAGTATGCCTTCGAACATGGCTTTGATGTTCCAAGAAAAACGACGGTCGTCACGTTAAAGCAAAAAATGCTGATCAGCACATTGATTATCGGTGTTTTTCCGATCATGTTGTTCGTGCTCGCCTCAGCCGTTCAGTTAACGGAAAATGAAAGCCTCCGCTCTTATTGGAGCTGGTCGACGCTTATTCTGATCGTCATCTTGTCCGTCGCGACGTTTTGTAGTCTTCTTCTTTATGAGAACATTCGAAAACCGATTGCGATTCTTCAACAAGGTATTCAAGATGTCGAAAACAATCGTCTCGTCTCGTTACCAAATCCGTATTCTGATGAATTCTCGCACCTCGTCTCTGGTTTTAATCTGATGATGGAAGGAATCAAAAAACGCGATGAACAGAATGAGCAATTGCTGGACAGTCTGTTTACGTTATTTGCCGCAACACTTGATGCCCGGGATCCTTATACGGCAGGACACTCGCTTCGTGTCGCTGCTTATTCAGTGGAAATCGCTACGGCTGCCAACCTGCCGTATGAACAAATCGAGCTGTTACGCAAATCAGCTTTGTTGCACGATATCGGAAAAATCGGCATTCGTGACGATGTGTTATTAAAAGAAGGTCGCCTGACTGACGAAGAATTTCAGATCATTCAGCAACACCCGGTCATCGGTGTGCATATTCTATCCCAAGTTCAGCTGCCAAAGACGTTACAACCAATTCTTCCTGGGGTAAAGTACCATCACGAACGCTATGACGGAAAGGGGTATCCGGAAGGACTCGCAGGAGAGGACATCCCACTCTTCGGTCGGATCATGGCGATTGCTGATGCCTACGATGCGATGACATCTGACCGTCCTTATCGTAAGGGAATGCCAGTGGAAAAAGCTTTATCCATTTTAGAAGAGGGCATGGGTACACAATGGGACGCCACCTTTACGCGTCTTTTTCTAGACTTGAAACGTTCGCCGATTGAAGACGTGTCGTAAGTACGGAAAGGAGTTTCTCATGCATCCTAAAATCGTGGAACGTCATGAATTTTATTTTGTTGGTCTTGGACTAACATGTGAAGAAAACGAATTGCATACGTTAATGCCGGAACTCTGGCGTGAATTTTCAAGACGCTCACATGAGATTCCTGCAAAACCAGATAGCTATCCGCTCGATATCTCACTCGAACGAAACGGAACCAAATACTCGCAATGTGTCGGGTATCCGGTCTCGTCACTCGACGATATTCCAAAAGGAATGAAAGGTCACCGTATTCCTGCTGCACGTTATATTTTTTGGAAACATGAAGGACCTGATATCGAAATTTGGAAGTCCTTCGAAAAAATTCAACGTTTTGCCTCGAAACAAGGGATTGAACTTGATCCTAATGACTTTAAGATTGATGAGACACGAGATGATGTCCACCATCTCTACCAACGGATTCGTTGAACCATTCGCTTGAATGGTTCTTTTTTTTTGCGTTGAAATATCTTTCATACTTAATAATTCAGTACAGGTACTACGGACTATATTCAGAAAATTCGATTTAATTCGAATGACTTATTCTCGCTTTCTTAATTCTTTGGCATAGTTAGACTCAACCCAAACAAGGAGGCGATTTATTTTGAAAAAGTTTCTCGCTACATCGCTTGTCGCAAGTGTACTTGTTGTTCCTACGGTCGTAGGTGCAGAAGGTCTTCAAGCTGGTAAACTCACGAAAGCTTCGTCAGAACCAGCTGCAACAATCGTTAAAGATTTCGTGAACAAAAAAGGTGACTTTGCTGTTCAGAATGTCGAAAAAGACGGATCTTCACAAATCGTACGTCTCCAACAAGAAGTGGATGGCGTCCCTGTCTTTGGTAGTGTCGTCGTCGGGAACGTCGCGAAAGACGGTACTTTGAAAGCAATCGTAAACGATGCGATCAACGTCAAAGGAAAACCAGGTCTCGCGAAAAAAGCAACTCTTTCTGAAAAGAAAGCAATCAAGTTATACCAAAAAGCAATCAAGGCTTCTGAATTCGAAGTCGCTCCAAAAGCAGAACTCGTCATCTATCCTGTTAAAAATGATGCAGTCTATGCGTATAAAGTGACATCGACAGTCCTCGCTGGTAAAGAACCATCACGCTGGACATATTTCATCGATGCAAACTCAGGTAAAGTACTTAATAAGTTCGACCAACTGGCACATGCGAAGCCAGTCAACACAGTTACGGGAACAAATGCAGTCGGTACAGGAACAACAGTTCTTGGCACGAGCGCATCATTTAATACAGTGAAGAGTGGCTCGTACTACTATCTTCAAGATTCAACTCGCGGTAAAGGCATCTACACATATGATGCGAAGAACCGCAACACACTTCCAGGAACACTCTGGTCTGACCTCGATAACCAATTCAATACGACATATGACCGCGCTGCTGTCAGCGCACATGTCAACGCTGCGAAAACATATGATTTCTACAAAAACACATATGGTCGCAACAGTTATGACAACGCAGGCGCTGCCTTAAACTCATCTG
>NZ_DJUM01000003.1:0-272 GCF_002440475.1 Exiguobacterium sp. UBA6282
CAATTACAAGGTGCAGAAGTGCTTTCAACAGACCTTCGCTCAGGTGCGGCACTCGTCACAGCAGGATTGATCGCTGAAGGCGAAACGCGCGTTGGCGCACTTCACCACATCGACCGTGGATACGTCGACTTCCACTTGAAGTTACAAGCACTTGGTGCAGACGTAGAACGTGTGACAGAAGAAGCGGCAGTCGTTGAAGAAACAGCTGCAACAAAACTTTAAGCACTCATTCAAGAGCATTCTCTCGTTTTCGGGGGAATGCTCTTTTTGTC
>NZ_DJUM01000003.1:403-5467 GCF_002440475.1 Exiguobacterium sp. UBA6282
GGAATCGACTTAGGGACGGCGAATGTCGTCATTCATGTAAAAGGTAGAGGCATTGTCCTCGATGAGCCATCGGTCGTCGCGATCGATAAGGCGACAGGCAAGATTCATGCGGTAGGGACAGAAGCACACTTGATGGTGGGCCGAACACCGGGAAACATTGTGGCCATTCGACCGCTTCAAGACGGCGTCATTGCTGATTTCGAAATGACAGAAGCGATGCTACGCCATTTCATCGATAAGATTGAGGTCCGTAAGATGTTCGGTGGAGTCCGCATGTTGATTTGTACACCAGCAAGCATCACGACGGTCGAAGCAAAAGCGATTCGCCAAGCTGGTGAAAAATCAGGCGCGAAGACGGNNTCGGTGGCGGAACGACGGATGTTGCCGTCCTTTCAATGGGTGATATCGTTTGCGGTGAAACGATCAAAGTCGCAGGTGACCGGTTTGATCACGACATCATCCGCTCGATCAAGGATACGCATAAGTTGATCATCGGGGAACGGACAGCGCAAGCTGTCAAGACGACGGTCGCGACGGTCTCAGAAGACGGACGTCGTGAACAGATGGATATTCGCGGACGCAATCTCGTGACAGGCTTACCGCACAACATCACGGTGACATCAGAAGAAATGCATGATGCACTTGCAGAAGCAGCAATGGAGATCGTCGAAGCAACGAAGCGTGTGCTCGAGAAGACACCACCAGAGCTTGCAGCGGACATCATCGACCGTGGCATCATCCTGACGGGTGGGGGCGCACTTCTTGACGGAATCGACCAGTTACTTGCAAAAGAACTCGGCCTACCGGTTCTGATTGCAGAAGATCCGATGTTATGTGTCGCACGCGGTACAGGGATCATGCTCGACAATCTTGGGAAGTAAGAGCGTGTCAGCGTAAAGGATATGATTTTTCGTAAAAATTCATTCCTATAACGACTGTCTTGTCCTTCTCGCTTTCCACAGGCGGGAGGTAAGCCGCGACAGCGCGCATTTCATGCGAGTTGTCGGGTCTTACCTATCCCTGACGAAAGTGCTGCTTGCACTTTCTTTTCCTTCAGGAGTCGAGAATGGACAAGTTCGTTCGATATGAATCAAACCAATAGGGAGTCCGGTTTCCGAAGTACGTATCGGAAACTGGACTCCCCTTGTTTTAAACATAATGCTTAGTCCATAATGTCATTGTACTAAATGATTATGTGCCTCCTTGTGCTTCATCCGACTCCTACAGGAAAAAGTGCAAATTTTTGCGCTGTCAGAGACAAACAAGACCCAGGTTCACTGTTATACGAACAGTGAAGACTGGCTTGTGTCTCGCCTGAGGAAAGCGGATGAAAAGCAAAGGGGCATAAAGATGACTTATTGCGTACTACGCATGAAAGTCTGGTAGGCTTCAAAATCATGATAGACAATGGCACTTGGTGGCAACGAACTTGCCATCGTCTGATTAACGAGCTGATTTAGCTGCGTCCGTGTTTTGCCGTAGAACGTAATGTCTGGTGTTTCCGGAAGCTCCGTGAATTCGATAGCATAGGATAAACGATATCCGTTACTCGCCGCATACAATGCATCCGTCATCGTGATGGCGCCAAGTCCGTTGCCGCCACCGTAAACGGTCCGGTAACTCATCAATGTGACTTCGTCAGCGAGATCCATCGCCCATTCGCTGATGGAACGCCCACCTGCATCCTGTACGGTATGGAACCAGAACGGGAGGAACAGTTGCAGCGGTAATCCTTCAGCGGATGCTTTTTCGCGGAAGGCGAGTAAGATGCGTTCGTAGGAGGCGATGACTCCTGGCTGGTCCGTCTCCCATTCCGGTAAGGCGTACGGTTCGAGATCGACACTGATGCCGTCCGGATGACTGATCGTCTCCTGTTGATAGGTCGAGATCCAGGCTAACGGATCCTCGACGTTCGGTCGAGCCGTCGTTCCTTCGTTTGTAATCCAGCGCGGCTGTCCGAATAGGAAGTAGACTTCGATGCCGACAGCATGCGCTTTTTCAACGAACGTTCGGTAGAGAGTACGGTCACCCTCGACAGCGACATGCAGATAGACACGTTTCATCTGTCTGTTTGCCAGCTGATTGATCTTCGTTGAAATGGAGTTGGCCTCTGGGATGGACCAGATGACCGTGTGACGAGTGACGGAAACGGCAGCTGAACTCTTGAGTGGTAGTCCGAATTGAAGCAACGATAGGCAGACTACGCTAATCAAAAAGCGTTTCATTTCAATTTCACTCCTTCGTGTGGATTACCTTACTATCGGTCGTTGCGCATTCACTTATATGCATCAAAGGTCCTGTTCTACACTTTGACAGTTCAAATCCTAGACATTTCACATTGTGAAGTGTATATTGAAAGTTGTTATATTGAAACGAATTGCCAAATAAAAGGAAGTGATGCCACAATGCCATTGTGGAAAAGAAATTTAGTAGTCGTCTGGTTCGGTAGTTTTTTGACTGCCGCCGCTCTTAGTCTCGTTTTACCGTTTTTGCCCTTATTCATTGAAGAGCTCGGTGTCGACGGCCGACAAGATATTACGACGTGGTCCGGGATCGCCTTTGGTGCTACCTTCCTCGTCGCTGCGATCGTCTCACCGATTTGGGGACGTCTTGCCGATCGAAAAGGGCGTAAGCTCATGCTACTCCGAGCAAGTCTTGGTATGTCGATCGTCATGTTCTTAATCAGTTTCGTTCAAGACGTGTATCAACTCGTATTCCTACGTCTTGTCATGGGAGCCGTATCCGGATTCATCTCAGCCGGGATTACAATGGTTGCTTCCCAAACCCCAAAAGAGAAAAGTGGCTGGGCGCTCGGCACCCTGTCGACCGGTGGGATTGCCGGTGGATTGCTAGGACCTCTCATTGGAGGATTCCTCGCCGACGTTGTTGGGCTTCGACCCGTTTTTCTCTTTACGAGCGTTCCGCTCTTCATTACCTTCCTCGTGACCTACTTCTTCGTCAAAGAAGAATTCGTCCCACTGGAAGTCAAAAAGATGGCGTCTGCGAAAGAAATCATCCAGTCACTTCGCCATCCGGAACTCATTTTAAGCCTCTTCTTGACGACGTTCCTGATTCAGTTCGCGGCACAATCAATTAGTCCAATTCTGTCGCTGTACGTGCGGGAACTCAGTCCCGGTACCGAACGACTCGCCTTGTTATCTGGAATTGTTGCTTCGGCACCAGGGATTGCGGCACTGATCGCTGCACAACGACTGGGTCGTCTATCCGATAAGATTGGCGCTGAGCGTGTTTTATTCTTTGCGTTACTCGTCTTTGCAGCTTTCTTGATTCCGCAAGCATTCGTCACGGATACAAGTCAATTGATCGTCTTACGGATGGGGATCGGTTTTGCGACAGCAGCACTGCTGCCATCTGTCCAAACCTTGTTACGGAAGAATACGCCAGCGAATGCATCGGGACGGATCTTTGGATATAACCAGTCCGCGCAGTTCATGGGGAACTTCCTCGGACCACTCGCAGGTGGACAGATTGCCGGTCACTTTGGTTTTGAAGCGCTGTTCCTCTTTACTGGCTTGATCGTCATCACGAATGCGGTGCTAGAGCGAACACAAACGGCTGTTTTAAAGAAAAATCCGAATAACTAATGAGAAGCTTCCATTTCCTAGACTGTGTTTGGGGAACGGAAGCTTTTTTTCATAGGATTCACCTTAAGTATCTTTAAATTATTATCTAAAGTATAACAAAATTTGTCAATTTTCAATATGTAAACTATGGAAAAGCGAATTATGTAATTGAGGTAGGTCTTTCGATGCATCTCTGTTGGATATTACCGTTTTGTTCAAAAAAGCTCATAATTCCTCTTCGGTCGACCGATATACTGAAAGGAAAGAATTGAACATGAAGTCAATGAGGAGATGGAACGCATGCTACGAGGAATGTACACGGCGTCGAATGCGATGCAGGCATTACAACGTCAACAGGAAATGCTCAGTAACAACTTGGCGAATGCGCGGACGCCGGGCTTCCGCGCTGATCAAGCGTCACTCCGGACGTTTCCAGAGATGCTGATCCAGCAAACAGCAAACAATGAACGGACGGGTGTGCGAGGAGTCGCGACGGTCGGGAAACTCGCGACCGGTGTCTTCATGCAGGCAGCGACCCCGAACTTCACGCAAGGTTCGATCACTGAGACAGGCAATGCGACCGATCTACAAATCAGTTCACTTGAAGGAGCACCGCTCTTCACGATTCGTCACCGGGATCCGTTGACAGAAGAGGAAGAGACGCTTTATACGACGAACGGACAGTTTGCCGTCGGACAAGACGGTCTACTCCGGACGACAGAGAATGATCTCGTTCTTGATACGAACGGGCAACCACTCGACGTCGTCAATGAGGACTTCAAAGTTGACGCGGACGGAGCCGTCACGGATGGAAATGGTCAAGCGATCGGCAATCTCGGTCTCGTCGTAACGGATCAACCGGAGACGCTCGAACGGACAGGGAATGGTCTATTCCGGTCAACCAATCCATTGAATGCCGGAAATGTCCGAGTCGATCAAGGTGTACTCGAACTCGGAAATGTCGAGATTGAACAGACGATGGCGGAGATGAATGCTGGTCTGCGTCAGTTCGAAGCCAATCAAAAAGTCATTCAAGCGTACGACCGGACAGCGGAAAAAGCTGTTTCCGAAATCGGACGCGTTCGCTAATAGGAGGATATGATGCAATCAATCTATACATCCGCAAGTACGATGGGACAATTACAAAAACAGCTTGATACGACCGGGCAAAACCTTGCCAATGTGGATACGAACGGCTATAAACGGCGGGATGCTCAGTTCAATGAACTGCTCGTCCGTAACATCAATAACCAAGCGACAGGCTTCACACCAGGTCCCTTGACGACGCCAGAGGGTCTTCGACTCGGCGTTGGTGGTTATGTCGCGAACGAAGCGACACGTTTTGGCGTCGGAACATTCCGGACGACGGATCGAAAACTCGATGCGGCACTCGGAAACCCGCACCATTTCTTCGGTGTCATCGATACGGATGGCGTGACGAAGTTTACGCGGGACGGAAACTTCCAGTTGTCGCCGCAAG
>NZ_DJUM01000006.1:0-21572 GCF_002440475.1 Exiguobacterium sp. UBA6282
AGGTAGAGGGTCGAGAACGGGTGATGATTCTGTCGTCCACACGATAAGGGGGGAGAGAAATATGACCATCCGGTCTTGGAAAGAAGACGATCTACCGCAATTGGTCGGATTGATGACGCACCTTGGTTATCCGGCAAGCGAGGACGTCTTACGCGAACGATTTTCGCGGATTACTCGTCATCCGGATTATGAATTGCTTGTGCTAGAAGACGACGATATGCTTCTCGGCTGCGTCGGTCTATTTCAGGCGCAAGCGTTCGAGCATGATACGACCTATGTCCGAATCGTCGCGTTCGTCGTCAGTGCGAAACATCGTCGGCGGGGAATCGGTCGCCGCTTGATCCGAGCAGCGGAAGACTGGGCACACGAAAGAGGAGCGACTGCTGTCTTGCTGAACAGTGGCAATCGACTGGAACGCGAAGCAGCCCATCACTTTTATCAAGCAATGGGCTACAGCGTAACGAGCACGAGTTATTCGAAATCACTCGCTTCATCGTGATTTACGGAAACCATGGAAAGCACGAAATCCTTGTTGTTCATAAAAGGAAGCAGATTGACGGGTTGCCAGGAGATCGATCCGCGTCGGATAGGTGAGTTGCAAGTGATCGAGCAACTGTTGTCCGTACCCACGCTTGCGTGCGTTTCGGCTTACGAGGAGCTCACAGACGAACGTCGTCACTGAACCGTCCGTTAAAGCGCGGACATAGGCAAGGATTTCTCCGTCAGACTCAAGGACGAAAGCAGCATTTGTATTCATCCACGCGTTGCGGGTCCGCTCTTGATCAGCAACGAGATCCTGCCACCCTTCTAATGCGTTCAATCGATGAATCTGCTCAAAATCGTCAGGTTGGAAACGGCGAATCTGTTCCGTCATGGCTGGTTCTCCTTTCGTATCAGATCTTGGAGTGGAGCAGGTAACTGGCGCCAGTCCGAAAATTGCGTGTCGGTCAACGGAACATCGCCTGTGCGCTTCCAAATCGCCTGCATGCCGAGGGCGCGCGCCGGTAAGATGTCGTGGTCGTAATGGTCGCCGACATAAAGGACTTCGTCCGGGCGAACACCTAAACGGTCCGTTAAGCGCAAGAAAAATGCCGGATCCGGTTTACGGACGCCTTCTTGTTCCGAGATCCCGATCTGCGTAAAGGAGGGAGACAGTCCGATTGCGTCACAGACGGCACGTTGGAACGTCGTCCGACCGTTCGACAGTAAGCCGATGGGTAGCTCAGGCGGTAATTGCGCAAAAAAGGTGTCGACTCCCGGAAAGCTCCGTGCGAAGATCGGATAACGCGTCACGTAGTCGTGTAGCAGTACTTCAACAGAAAGCGACAATTCGAAGCGACGAATCATTTCCGTATAGACGACGTCCTTCCAGACGCGTCCTTCTTGATCAAGCAATAAGAACGTCGTGATGTAGTCGTCGATCGGAACATGCGCAACTTCACGAAAACGTTGATGCTGATTCCGAAGGAAATAGGGAAGAGAACCGGACCGGTCATGTAACGTCTCGTCTAAATCAAACAATAAAGCACGAATCAAGGTAAACACCATCTTTCAAAGTATAAAGGAGTGATTATAATGGAACGAATTATGCAACATCAGGGAAAACAAGTGACGTACTACGATGACGGTTCGACAGGTCGACCGTTGTTAGTATTACCATCACTCGGTGGAACGTATCAGGACTGGGCGGACATTTTGACGAAACTAACACCGGATTACCGCGTAGTCAGCTTCCATCCGCACGAATGGTCAGACGATTATATGGACGGAACGACCGGCATCTTACGCCAAATCGACCAGTTTCTCAGCGCAACGAATATCACGACCCCGGTCACACTCGTCGGACATTCCTACGGCGGTCTCGTCGCACAAGCTTTCGCTTTACATTATCCGGAACGTGTCGCCGGTCTCGTCCTTGTTGAGGCGACATCCGTTGACTTAGCAGAACTTGATCAGCTCGATACACCGACGCTCGATAAGGAAGGGGACGACGCCGTCTGGATCGAACGATTCGCGGAATTAGCGACAGCAACCGATTTACGTGACCGTTTCCCGGATGGTGACGAACGTATGGACTGGAACCCAGCGTACTATCAGGCGATGCATGCCATCATTTCAAAGTGGAAGAGTGATGCGAAGGCGCTTCAGCCACTCATGCGTGACCTTGGGTTCCCGCTGACCGTTCTCGGTCGGGATAAAACGAACTCAATCCAGACGATGATAACAGCTGGTTTTCCGGAAGATGAACTCGAACGAATGGAAAATAAATGGCAGGAATTAATATGGCGACAGGCGAATCTATCCTATCAGGCGAACGTGACGTTCGTTCCGGGCACATCTCACCTGATGCATCGCGATCGTCCGGACGTCATCGTAAACGCGATATTAACACTACATCAACCGAAGGAGTTTACCGTATGACACGCATGTACGTACTGCATGGGTTAATGGGAACGGCAGCGACACACTTTGCGCCACAACTATCCGGTCTAGCGGATGATTTTACGTTCATTCCGATCGATCTACCTGGTCACGGAATGACGACGGAACCGGCAACGGAGGATTACCTACAACAAGCAACACGTGCCATCCGCGAACGGATGGCACAGGAAGGTCCAGGATGGATTCTCGGGTTGTCGCTCGGCGCGACTCTTGCGATGCAACTGGCACTCGACCCACCGGACGAACTCGAAGGTGTATGTATCACGGGTTTTTCACCATTCATTCCTAAAGCGATGGAACCGCTGATGCGCGAACAACGAGAGTTTTTCCTTAACATCGATCAGCAAGCACCGGAAATTGCCGACCAATTTGAACAGTTGCATGGTCCTGCCTGGAAAACGACAGCACGGGCAGTCCTCGATTTGATGACGTTCCGTTTCCCGGCACTGACGGAATCGATGTTGCAGTCGATCACCTTGCCGGTCGTCATCCTAAACGGAACGAATGAAACGTACGAAGTCAACGCAACCGCGTTCATTGCGGAACACGTGCCGAACGTCATCGTCTTACCGGTCGAGGAAGCAGGGCATACGGCAAATCTCGATCAACCAGAACGTTTCAACGCCTTACTGCTTCAAGCGCATCAATCCATGCTGACGACTTAAGCGTTTTTTCATCTTCTCTTGATACATCCGTGCATCTGCCTCATGCAGGACGTCGTCGATCCGGCGTCCTGTTGTCGAATGAACGGCACCGATCGCGAGTTCAATCTCGTGCGTCGCGAACGTCGAGCGGACGTGTTCGACGAATGCCTCAAACGTGTCAATTGACGCACTATCGTCGATCAAGACGAATTCATCACCACCGATCCGGTAACCATGATCTGTTAAGCGGCGGATGCAAAGTCCTGTTTGTTCAAGCAAGGCGTCACCGACCGCGTGACCGAACCGGTCGTTAAGCTCCTTTAGTTCATTCAAGTCAAGCAGAATCAATCCATACGTCGTCTTCTCTTGATCGAGATCGCGGACAGCCTCGTTGAAGGCATGGCGATTCCCAAGCCGTGTCAAGGCATCAATACGGTATTGATCGAGCAGTGCCTGTTGTGATTTCAACTGCTCGTCAATGTTACGGATCACCCCTTGGATGGCAACAATCTGTCCGTTTTCGCGAATTGGTGTCGCATATTCTTCGAACCAGACGTACGTCCCGTCATTTGTCCGCCAGCGTTGCCGGAACGGTTGATCGTAGTCACAGTCGCCCGAAATTTTCGACATCAAGACTTCGATGTCTTCCGGATGAATCCTTGCAAAACACTGATCCGGATCCATATAGCTGGCTGTTGCCACTCCCTTGCCGATATGGTCATCGAGGGACGGACTGATATATCGGAATCGATATTCCGGATGGACTTCAAACACATAGAAGATATCTTTACATAACGCAATTGTATCCGGTTGTTGCTGGTGGAATAACCGGAAACTGAGCAACATTAAAAGACTACCCATAATCAATCCCAATACAAATATGACGTCCACCTCCTGTACTCATCGTCCATCATATCACGATTGGGTATTATTCCCTATTATTGTAAAAAAACCGCTTCGTTTAGACTACGAAGCGGTTTTTTGGCTTATTCCAATTCAAGTAAAACACGAAATCCGCGGCTCGCATAATAGGAGTCCACTCCATTGTGATAGATGAATGTCGTCTCATAACGACGATCTCCAAACAAAGCGCCACCTTTTTGACGAATCACGTCTGGGGTTGCGAGCCAACTGGAGGTCTTTTCGTCAAACGAAAACTGTGTCTGAAGTTTTTGATATTGTTCTGGTGTCAACAGGTCGAGATCGAGTGCTTCAATCATTGACTCGACGCTAGCTTCGGGCGCATTTTTCTTTCGACCGAGTCGAGCGACTTCGTCAAAACAAACGCTTCGTCGACCAGCTGGACTCTCTTTGACCGTATCGATGATAACGAATCGTCCATCAAGGTTTACGATATTCGGTTCTCCTCCTGTTTGTTCCATCCAAGCGAGTGCTGCTCGTTTTGAGGGTGTCAGGCGTGACTCGACCTCAATAAACGAAAGACCATCGTGGTAATCAGGTGTAGCTTCAAAGCGATCACGAAACACCGTTAATTGTTCATCCATCGATAAAACCTCACTTTCTTATTCTCTTTTTTCATTATTCTATGAATTCGCTCTCATTGCAATCGAACATAGACTGAATAAGTTAATCTGAAGATAATTGACAAATGAAATCGAACTACCTACACTAATTGTACATATTTGGTTTCTGTCACGATCGCGTGTACAGGAATAACATTCAGGAGAGGAGCCAACCGTATGCGCTGGATCAGTTATGCGGCTGTTGTGACGATTCTTTCGTTCTTAGCGTTCACGGCGTATTCGTTCCTGACAACGATTGATTTTGAGATCGTCTATCAGTTCGGGACGTTTGCGATGACGTTATCCTATTTTATCTTTGGGTTACCGATGTTATGGATCGTCCGACATTATCCATTGACCCTTCGGTTGCTTATCTACGTGACGACGAGTAGCGTCGTTCTGTTTTTGTTCATTGGTCTATATGAAGTGTGGCACGAAGCATCGCTGTCTCCACTACCACCAATCGGTAGCATGATTCAGTTCACGACTCTTGCATGTATATTGTTCGTCTTACCGTATGAGATCGTCTATCGTAAAAATTTCGTTTCTATTCAACCGAGAGTTTCCTGACAGTATTCTTGTTCCATAAGAGTACTGTTTTTTATTTCCTTTCATTTAGAAGGAATTACCAATCTATTCTTGAATAGTACGTTATCAAGAATAATGGAGGGGTACATATGGAAGGAACATTTCAATGCAAACAGATGGGAAAATCATTTTCAGGAGACGGCGTCGAGACACATGCGTTACAAGACATCGACGTGACACTTGAGGCGGGCGACTTCATTTCGATCATCGGACCTTCGGGATCTGGAAAATCAACGTTACTCAGTCTAATCGGCACGCTCGATCGACCGACGAGCGGGGAGTTGCATTATGACGGGAAACCAATCAACAAATTGAACAGTAAAGAATTATCCGACTTTCGCTTCGAAAACATCGGCTTCATCTTCCAGCAGTTTCATTTGATTCCGACGCTGACGGCGCTTGAAAATGTCATGGCGCCACTGTTCGGTCGGAAAGTACCGTATGATAAAAAAGAACGCGCCGAGCAGTTACTCGCGCAAGTCGGTCTCGCTGATAAAGCAGGCAGTTTGCCGTCGCAACTTTCCGGTGGACAACAACAACGGGTCGCCGTTGCCCGAGCACTCGTTCATGAACCGAAATGGTTGCTTGCCGATGAGCCAACAGGGAACCTCGATACAGATACGGGAGAAATCATCTTTAATCTTTTACGGTCATTAAACGAAGAGAAAGGGTGTGGCGTCTTGTTCGTCACCCACGACCCGGCACTTGCGGAACGGGCGAATCGAACGATCGAGATGCGAGACGGTGTTATTATCGAAGATCGTCTCGCCCGTGTCTGAGCCTCGTTTTTGAACTCCGTTTCTCCACCCTTTACACTTAAGAGGGTAGAGGAGGAATGCGTGATGCGACTAGGAATACTGGATCAAGTACCATTGCATGAGGGCGATACGGTCGAAGCGACGATGGAAGCGACGGAACGACTCGTCTTAGAAGCCGAGCGACTCGGTTACGAACGGTACTGGTTCGCAGAACACCATAATACGAACGGTTTGCTCAGTGCATCACCGGAGTTGTTCATTGCCCGAATGGGTGCGCAGACTTCAAAAATCAAACTTGGTTCAGGTGGAGTGTTGTTACCGCAATATCATCCGCTAAAAGTGGCCGAGAGTTTTGCAACACTCGACGCCTTTTATCCGGGACGGATCGAACTTGGGATCGGCAATTCTCCAGGTGGAAGTGAGCGGACACGACTTGCTTTGACAGATGGTGAAAAAAATCGAGCAGCTGAGTTTAATCGACTCGTTCAGGAAACGGCTGGATTCTTGACAGATAGTCTATCGAATCGACACCCATACCGGATCGTCAAGACGACACCGCGTGATCGGCAAGCGTCTCCGATCTCAATCCTTGGTCTGTCGCCACGTAGTGCGCAAATTGCTGCAGAACAAGACCGTGGTCTCGTTTTTGGTCACTTTATTAATCCAGATCGTTGGGAAGAGACACTTTCCACTTATCGTGAGGCAGGAGGAACAGACGTCATCGTCTGCGTTTTCGTCATCTGTGCCCCGACGCAAGAAGAAGCAGAACGTCTCGCTCGAACTCAAGATGCCTGGATTCAAGGCGTTCGACTCGGCAATTCAATCGTTCCGTCGTTTGCCTCGACTGAAGCAAAAATCTGGAATGACGTTCAAGCGGAACGGATCCGTAAAGATCGACGGCGAGCGATTGTCGGTACACCGGACGTTGTTGCGCAGGAGCTTGAAGCATTAGCAACGCGTTATCAAACAGATCAGTTTTTACTCATCAACAATGCCTTTGATCAAGAAAAGCGATTGCAGTCGTACCAGCTCATCGCGGAGCGACTTCTTTAAACAGAATAGGACCCCTCAATAGCTGTTTTGCTAATGAGGGGTCCTGTCTACACATCTACATTCAATTAACGTTGCGCTGTTGGACGAATTAAGATCTCGTTGACCGCGACATCTTCTGGTTCGTTGACAGCATATGCGATGGCACGCGCAATCGCGCTCGCATCAATGGCTTTCAAGTCACCAATTCCTTGTTTGACCTCTTCATCCGAGATATGGTCCTTCAATTCCGTATCGACCGCTCCCGGTGAGATGATTGTTGCACGGATGTGATTGTCGACCGATTCTTCCTTACGAAGACCTTCCGTGATGGCGCGCACCGCGAATTTCGTACCGCTGTAGACGGCGCTCGACGGCATGACTTCATGACCGGCGACAGAAGAGATGTTGATGACATGTCCGCTTTTTTGTTCGCGCATATACGGCAGGACTGCTCCGATTCCATGGAGGACCCCTTTAATGTTGACATCGACCATCGTGTTCCATTCGTCCTGCTGATTCTTATGGAGGTGCGATAGTGGCATTAATCCAGCGTTGTTGACGATGACATCAACAGAACCATACTTGTCTTTAGCAAGTTTTGCGAGCGCATCAACTTGCTCACGATCGGTAACATCCGTCACTTGATAAACGGCTTGACCACCTTCAGCTTCAACCGCTTTGACAAGCTCTTGCAAACGATCTTCCCGACGTGCCGCAAGAACGAGTTTTGCTCCTTGTTTCGCAAGCTCTTTCGCGGTTGCTTCCCCGATACCGCTTGATGCCCCTGTAATGATGACGACTTTATCTTGAATCATCTGAACTCCTCCTTCTGAATAACGTACTCCTTGAGAGATATTGCCGCTTTTGTTGATTTAAAAACATCAAGTAGGAGGTTTGTCTATGAAACGTTTTCTATTTATTGGATTGATTGTGATTGCGATTGCAGTCGGATGGTTTTTTTCACGTGATCCATTTCGACATCAACCACCAGAACCTACCGTGACAATCGAAAACCGTGAAGTAAAGGTATATAGAGGTACCTATAGTTGGTCAGGCATGTTTCGCGGGGAAACAGCTGATGCAAAGGCCGAAGCCGTCGATTTAGTAAAAGGTGATTCGAGTACGCGAACAAATCCTGAAGATCGATTGACGATTCGTTTTGAAGACGGACCAGCTCCGAAGTCCGTCGCGATGATCTTATGGTCGGTCAAAGATCATAAAGAGATGAAAACATATAAGAAGATTGAGCGGATTACCGTTCCTTCGACTCCCGGAAAGTATGTCTATCAGATTAAAGCCGATTGGAAAGAAGGTAATGGCGATTTTGCCTTTCCAATTGATGTGAAGTGAATAACGGGACAAAAACATATTGACAGGATATATGTTTAATGGTAAACGATTCGAATGCTGACCTCTTTTTAAGTGGAAAGAGGTCTTTTGCGTGAAATATAGTAAATAAGGCACTAGTTTTGATTGATTTAGTCTGAATAATCAGAATATATGAACATTTTGACGAAAGTGTATTTGAATGTTTCGGGTTCTAATGAACGGGAATAAACACACCATACACATAATATTTCATGTGTTGAATCACCTAGGTGAAAGAAGTCAATAATCGTAAAGGAGAGGTGCAGATGAATGGGTTCAATCGATTCTTACTCGTCATCATAGGCATACTCGGACTAATCAGTGTCGGGCTGCTTGTGCTCGGTGTGTATGATGTTCCACGGCTTAGTTCGTTAATCGAGCAGTGGCAGGATCAGCAATGGTATAGCTATACCGTTCTATCCATTGGAGGATTTTTAGCATTCGTATTCGTCATTCTATTATTCACAGGATTATTTAGCCGCTCGAAAGGTCAACGACTGTTGATTCAAACGGGTGACGGAACGATTACGATTTCGAAGGAGACGATCGAACGGACGGCTTTAGAGTCGATTCGTGGGATCGGTGGTGTACGGACACCGCGTGTCCATGCCGATATCCATTCGAAAAAAGAAACGGTCGCTTTAAAAGTCGACTGCTCGGTCTTTGGACAAGATGGGTTACCGACGATTGCGAAGGAAATTCAAGAACGAGCTAAACAAGCTGTCGAATCCTTACTTGAGTTGCCAGTAACGAGTACGAAAGTCACGATCAGTGACACGAAAACGAAAACATCGGAACGTGTCGTCTAAAGGAGGAGAGGGAACATGAAGACAAGAGAAGCACTCTATCCGTATCGGTTCCGACTGATCGGGGGACTTGCCGGTCTAATCCTCGCCATCTTATTCCTGACGATTGGCTTTGGTCCGACAATCCTTATCGTTGCCTTCGCAGCAATTGGATTTTTAATTGGAAAATGGCGCGATGGTGCGCTCGACATTGAAGGGTGGATTCAGTTCTTTCAAAAGGACTGATTCATATATAACTTACTAAACATTTAAAAGGAGAGATTTCAAATGGCAAACGAAGTAAACCCAACAACTGAAAACGAAGTGGTACGCGAGAATAAATTGACATTCGAAGATCAAGTCATCAAAAAAATTGCTGGGATCGCGTCGAACGAAGTGACAGGCATCTTGTCAATGAGTGGTGGATTCATGAGTGGACTGACGGATCGTCTCCGGAGCACGGAAGACATCACAAAAGGAATTGGTGCCGAAGTGGGTGAACGTCAAGTTGCACTCGATTTGAAAGTCATCGTCGAATACGGCAAAAATATTCCGTCGATCTTCCAAGAGACAGTCGCTAAAATCAAAAAATCAATCAGTGACATGACAGGTCTTGAAGTCGTTGAAGTCAACATGCATGTTGAGGACGTCATGACACGTGCCGAGTTCGAAGCGAAAAATAAATCGAACAACGAACAAGAAGAAAAAAGCCGTGAACTGCAATAAGCAAGTCGAAAGACCCGACAAACTCGTCGGGTCATTTTTTATGTGTGTAAAAAATGACGTGATTTTCAAAAGTAGCGGATGGATGAGGTACGATAGCCACAGTAATAATTATTGTTTGAGAAGGGGATGTATCTTTGAAACAAAACGATCCGTATTATATCTGTCCCGTCTTCTTCTCGGATCACTTTACTGTCTTGAGACTTGTCCAATGTCAATTCAATGAGGACTGGACGCGTCATATCTTGAACGCGTTTTTTTAGCGTGAGATTTTGCTTCACCACATTCAAGAAATGATGGCTGCCTTCTACAAGGGAAACTTGAAGGAACTTCAAACGATCCATCATCTTTTGAATGGCAAGTTTGTGACCACAGTATTTTGGCAAGAAACCTTTAATCTCGTCATAGGTAAGGATAGCTTGGTCATGTGATTGAACATGGATATCTTTTTCAACTTGTACGAGTGTACGTAACGCAAGGCGCAAAGCGTTCACGTTATCAAGCGTGAGCAGTTCGGAAAGAAGATCATGCCAAATAGACGTGTACCCGGTCTTCGAAACAACAGAGGCTCCGTCAACATAAAGGTCACGATAATTCTCAAGATAATCGGTTAGTTCAATCGAGAGCACTCCAGGGAAATGCCGGACAAGCCGTAATGNNAGGAAAATGCCGAAAAAGCCGTAACAAGCCATGGCTCTCAAATATTTTTAAGTTATTATGTAAAGAACGGACAGACGTATGAGCGGAAGAAGCAAGCTCAGTATCTTCCATAAATTCAATCTTACCTTGGTCATCTGTATAAGAAAGAAGTGTGAGGACATGGCGAATCCGTGACTTTGTCCACTTGAAAGAAGTGAAGCATGTAGGGATGTTATAGTGATGCTGTTCATAGCGATAGTGATCAGCTCGTTTCGTCCAACGAGTTAAGCCACTCATCGCGACGAGTAGTTTGTTTGCAACTAAAATGTGACGGTTTTTGTAAGCCACGTACCCTACACCTCCTCTATCCTAAAATATGCTAGTTTTAGTATCTTGTTCTTTCGAGATAGTGTCAAAGTGTGGATTTGGTACGATGTATCGCGACCAAATTTGATGAAACGTTGATGTTAAGCCATTTTAGAGCTATAAAAATGTGTCATTTCAGTACGAGGGTTTGCGACCATTTTTAAGAGACAGGCACTTAATTTTTTTTGGGGTTTTTCATCAAAAAGTTGAGAAGTGTCGTTTCAGTACGACAAATTGCGACAAAAACCAAATAAATGTCGTTTCGGTACAATGATCCGCGACCAAATTAAGAGGCGTGTCATTTTAGTACGGCAATTTGCGACCAAATTCAATTATAATGTCGTTTCAGTACGCACTTTTACGAATCATTTCACCCTAAAGCGAACAATTTGGTAAGAATGTTCTTTCTAAATTACTCATAAGTGTCATTTCAGTACGACAAGCTTATGCAGCTAATTAGCAAAAATGATTTGATCACATCACTTAATTGTAGATTGAAAGGATGGAACTGATAGTTATACGCTGGCGTTCACCTGGATTTAATTATCAATCCACCAAAAAAACGTTCCATGTGAAACATAAACTAAAGAGTAAGCATAAAAAAGAAGAAGCCTTTAATATAGTACGCTTCTTCTATGTTTTGTTCCTATTAGAGTAGCAATGTATCGGGATGATTTGATAACTCCCATGATTCGAGTGGGTAAAACGTGAAGAAATAGTAGTCGCCGGAGCGGTGCCAATCTTTCAAGATGAACTCATGTTCTTTGATACGGTCAAGATTTGCCTCAAGTTCTCGCAAGTTCTCTGACTTTCGTGATTTATTGAAACGAATCGAATAAGTAAATTGACGCCAATGCCGACGAACCGGGCTTTGCTCCCCTGTCTGAAGCGACGCAATGCGTTCTTTTTGAAGAACGAATGCCAAATGATAGGCAAAGCTCCCTTTTAACTGTTCAATCTGTTCACCGTAGATACTGACGATTTGCTGCTTGAGTAGATCATCATACACTTCTTCAGCTAATGTGACGATGACCTGACTATCCGCAAGGGTTGTGGCGTTCTTGATGGTAACGGAAGAGAAGAGGCCACGGATAAAGAAATCGCCTTCTTCATTGTGCCCAGCTACTCGATAATAACCAAGTTTCATAAGGCGTTTTGTTGTTAAGTCATAGCTCTTTCCACTTTTGTTAGCATAGAGTTTTTCAACTAATTGAACGAGTGGGAAGATGATCTTGCGACTCGTTTGGAACGAGATATCCCGGTATGACAAGATTTCGGTGAAGGCCTCGAAGTCTTTTGCGTCTAGATCAGGTACTTTACCATTTAACTCTTGAATAAACTCTTTACTAACTAGAACAGAAAGGTTCTGTGGGACGCCATCTTTATATTTCGGGACGACCGAGTCGTAGTTTAAAAGCTCGAGGTTAAGCTGTGATGCTTCATTGAGCTTCTCATCAAGTTGATCTGTTTTATTTTTGATGCGACCAGACATCCCGAAAAATGGAATATCAACAGCAAGTGTCGGTGAATGATGTGCTACACGCTTAGTTGAATCAATTTCCTTTGCAACTTCCCCTAATATCATGAGCACATCTGTTTTTAACGTCGTAGTTTTTTGATTGACGGTTTTTTGAGACCAGTACGGATATGTGTGGATTAGTTGGTTTGGGTCTTCTGCCCACTCTTCAATCTCGCTGATACAAAGATTCATGTAGTCTTCAATTGTTTTCACGTGAAACTCTTTGTAGAGTCCTTCAAGACCTGCAACTTTTACATAGGCTGAGATCATGTCGTGTTTGGCTCGAAGTTCTTTGTTATAACCACGATTCTCTTGATAATTTCGCACAAATACCGTAAAGCTTTAAAAATATACGCCGGCGCATACTTTTAAAGCTTTACGACTATTTACAATTTTAATCTCGCTAAAAGCTAATAGAGAATTTCTATCCAGAAATCAGAAAATGTAAGATAATAGAGAGGTAATTCTATCCAGTGATCAAGTGGATAAAAAATTCTACTTTATAAACATGTAATCACTATGTTTACTTTTAAATTAAGTGAAAAAGCATTTGGAAGGAAGTATGTCATGAGTTTGAATCAATGGAAATATAAAGACTCTAACTCAAGGTTTGTTGAGTTAGAGTCTTGGATGAATTTTAGCATGGAATTGGCCACTTATACAAAGACACAAAATAAGCAACTAAAAATATACATATCTGTACCGTCTGGTTTATTATTTTCTTATTTTTTTGCGTTGGGTTGTATTGAATATGATTTTAAGAACCCTACTAAAGAGCTATTACTAAAAAATTATTTGGGCTTAAAAGAAGGTCAAAGAATTCTTTATAGGACAGGGGAAGAGTGGATTGCTCATTCTGTTATAAAAGTCGGGACGTTTCCTGATACAGAAAAAAAAGCAATTATTATTAAGGATAGATCTAATTCAATAACTTATATACCTGAAGAAAGATGGTTCACACATGTAAGAATACATGTAGATGGAACAGATAAAATCAAAAACATTCGGCGAGTAAAAAACATAGAAAATATAATAGATAATGAAAAATTAAGAAAGCTATATTCAGAAGAAAACTTAAACTTGTTGATGATGCAAAATACAGCATATACTCTCTTGTTTGCCAACAAAAACGAATGGAGAGAAAATTTATCTGTTATAGCACTTAAAAATAGTGAAAACATCATAAGTATGAATGAGTTATTTTTTGATGGAACAGAAGGAACATTTAAAAATTTTCAATACATTCAAAGAGATGTAACTTCTGACGTTCATGTAGATGCAGCAATTATATTACTCGGAAGTAACCGAGGGCTGAGGATGTTGCATCAGTTTGTAAATCACAAATGCATAATTATTGTCGATCAACATGAGTCAGAGGAAAGAGTAGAAGAGTTGCAAAACGAAATCAAAAATGATGTTCTAACAAATAATGCACTAATCTTTAACAATGAACTAAGAGAGTATATGGAAAGAAAATCAGTAGAAATTCCTAAAGGGGTTGAAGTCTTTGCGTGGGTCTCGAAGAGTTAATATTGATTTAGCAAATAAGTTCCATTCGTCGTCAACGAAAATTGAATTCGTTAAGGTAGAACATAATCTCATAGGGCAATTAATGAATGAATTAAAACAGTTGAAAAATGAGGTTGAAAAATATTATACATATGATCTTGCTCTAATAGAAAAAACAGAAGTTTTTATAAAAACATGTCGAAAAGTAGTCGATACTTTTTCTTGCTATAGTAGTTATTTTGAAGAAAATGACGACATAATTAGAGAATATTTTTCAAACACCAAGAGAAAAAAATATGAAGACTTATTTAATAACAATATTCAGCCGATAATAAATATTCTAAGAACTTTAAGAGAAGAAAAAACAAACTCTTACATTAAACAACTGACTGATTTGACTATAGAATACGACTTTCTTGAAAATGACACATATATTGTGACAAAAAAAGAACTAACAATAAATTATATAAACCTTAATGGAAAAAGATATCAAATTTTAAGAGATAAAGAGCTTATAGAAAGAGGTATTTATGCGAAAACACTTATATTTATAGGCACTCCGAGTTATTTCGACTCTAAATTTTCGCAAGTGTTCTATGGGGAGGAAATTTTCTTTTTAGGATATAGCTGCTTTGAAAATCGTTTAATAAAAAAACAGTCATTTTCAGATTTAACTTCACCTGATAACTATATAAACACTATATACCAGAATGTAACTGTAGAAAAAGGTTATTCAGGAATAAACTATAAAGACACTTTTTTAAAAGGAAATGAAGAACAATCAAAAAAAATTATTATTAACGATTTAGATAAATCTTTAGAAAGTACATCAGAAGGAAGTATAGAAGTAAAATTAGCAACAATCTCCCATAATAATTTTGTTTTCTTACCTTTAAAACAAAAGATTAATGTAATCATAAGAGACTCTCTGGAAATCACTCAAAAAGATATTAAAGACATTAATATAGGGGATCTCTTAATTTTTCGAGATTTAAACGCTACTTCATTAGTTCGAGAAGAAGCAGATAAAATACTAGGTCATAAAGCCATCCCATATAGAGAGAGCTTAGAAAAGTGGAAGATGAGATTACGCTTTAATGTTAAACAAAAAGGAATAAACAAAGTCTCGAAGATCTTGACGGAAAAATACGGGATTAAAGTTGCAAAAGAAGAAAATATTAAAAACTGGATGGAAATTGATTCTATTAAACCTTCGTGCTTAAGTGACCTGTTAGATGCTTTTAAATTTGATTCGGAAGAAAAAAGTAGAATATTGAAAGCAGCGTCTGAGATCAGTAGCGCCCATATTGCGGCTGGGCACTATATTTCTCGTACTTTAAAAGGTGAGTTAAATAACAATGTGGAAAATATAATTGACGAAAATGGATATTATTCATTTAAATCTAAAGAATTTGAAGGCTCTTATATAAACATTGAAGAAATAAAAAGCATTTCTGAAACGACTTATTTTATTTCAGAAGACAGTATATTAAAAATTATAAAAGGATAGGTGGAAAAATGAATTCAATATTAGATCGTGCTTTATCAAACCGTGAACGTTTAATTGAAGCAATTGAACAAGAAATTGTAGGTCCAAGTAATATTCAACACACCACGAAGCCATTAAATATAATTGGAAATACTACCTTTACAACTTTTGAAGAACTGAATACTAATTATTATTGGAATAAAGCAAATTTAAAAGAGGAGATTATTCGAAAAGATAATCCATCGCGACGATATGCTGCAGGAATGTTATATCCTATAAAACTCAAAGAACTGGACATTATAGAAGAAGAGACTGTAATCGATGTCGTGAATGAAGAAGTACCTGAATTTTATGCAAAATTAGATGATGTAAAGAAGGAAGACATAATTGAAGATTCTGGAGTAGAAAATTCTCTTTCTAGTATCAAACAAAATGAAAGTATGCCTTCCAGTATGGGGATTACTTTTTGTTTATCCAAAGAGGTAAATAACTTCAAAATTAAATTCACAGCAGGTGTCTATGATAGACACAAAATTTATGTGGATATTAATAGCAATAGTGCCAGCAATAAAAAAAATCGCTATAAATATGATGAAGACTGGTGGTTACGTACCTCAGTTTTCGCTGATGAAGAAATACAGCTACAAGACTTCGATCTAAAAAAACAGACTAGCATAAAAAGAATTCCTTTAGTGGTTTATGACAACGGGGAAAATAAGATTGAAAAAATAAAACTAGAATTACATATTCAATTGCGGGTGAAAGACCAATATCAGTTAGTATCAGTGACAGTGATAAATGTCTCTGCTCCCACGGAAAAATATAATGTAAACGAGTTTACTTTATTTCAATCATGTTTAAGTATAAAAGCTAATCGAAATAGCTTTTTGAATTATCCTAAAATTTCACAAAGGAATCTTGATTTAACGAATGATGAATGGAACAATGAGCTACTATTCAAAAATAAACATAACTACGCTTTTGGTCATGGATGTTCCGTTACCTGGGATCAATATTCTGATGGTATCGAAGAAATAAGTTCAACATTTATTCCAACTTATGAAACAGAGAGTATGACCCCAGACGTTACGATAAATATTAAAAATAAAGAAGAAAAATTAAAAATCGAAATGCAAGCCTTAATGAATGTTGAAAATTATGATGAATTACTGCATATATTACAACCTTTAGTTTCAGGATATAAAAACTGGATTATCGAGCGTGAAAATGAAGTAGCGGGTTTACAACAAGAACTAAAAAAAGCAGCTCATACTAATTTAGAACTTTGTAAAGATAGTTTGAGAAGAATTGAAAAGGGACTTGAAATATTAGAAAGACCTAAGGTTTTGAAAGCATTTAAGTTAGCTAATCGTGCAATTTTATTGCAGCAAATACAAGGTAAGGCACCGCGAAAAGCTTTTTTTGAAAAAGAAAATAATACACTAAATTTAATTATCGAGGACTTATTGACAGAATCACAAGTGAATATTCATGCGCTAAGTTCATATCATAATAGCTGGCGGGCTTTTCAAATAGCTTTCTTATTGTTATCTATTCAATCTTTAGTTGAAAAAGAATCTTATGATCGGAACATAGTTGACTTGATATGGTTTCCAACAGGCGGTGGTAAAACGGAAGCATATCTTGGAGTTGCAGCGTTTCAAATGTTCTACAGACGGTTGCTAGATAATGCTGATACAGGTGTAGATATTATGATGCGTTATACACTTCGTTTATTGACAGCTGATCAGTTCCAGAGAGCATCAAGGTTAATATGTGGAATGGAATACGTAAGACGAGAAAATGAAAAAGAACTGGGAGAAACTCCTTATTCTATTGGGATCTGGGTAGGATCAAGTACTTCGCCCAATACAAATAAAGAAGCATTTGCCCAAGTAAAAGCAATGAGCAAATCAAAAGGTCCTGAAAATTTAGTCGTAACAAGGTGCCCGTGGTGTGGCTGCCAGATTGGGAAAGTTGAAGTTAGAGGAAAAAATTCGAAACGTAATGAAAGTGAAGTAATAGGCTTTAAAAAGGAAAATAATCAATTTCTAGTGAGATGTCCTGATAAAAAATGTGATTTTCATAACGAAATTCCAGTTTACTTTGTAGATGAAACAATCTATAAAAAAAAGCCAACATTTTTAATTGGAACAATCGATAAATTTGTTCAGTTGACATGGAGACCTGAGGCGAGACAGTTATTTGGATTAGATGGGAAGGGAGAACGCGTCGTTTCTCCTCCACAAATAATTGTTCAAGACGAGCTGCATTTAATTTCAGGTCCTTTAGGAACTCTTGCTGGATTATATGAAGTATTAATTGAAGAATTATGTATTGACGATCGAGGTAAGACACCAATTAAACCAAAAATTATTGCAGCAACTGCAACCATTAAAGATTTTCAGGAGCAAGCAAAATGTTTATTTGGAAGAGATAATTCGAGTTTATTTCCAAGCCCAGGTATCGATATAGATGATTCGTTTTTCTCAAAAGTGGCAATTGACGAGAATGGTAAACCAATGCCAGGTCGAAAATACGTTGGTGTATTTACATCAAAAGTACGTTTGTTGATGGCACAAGTCATGACATATTCAGCAATCTTGCAAGAAGTAGAGAGTTTTTCTGAAGATGAAAGAGATCCGTTTTGGACATTACTTTCTTTCTACAATAGCTTGAGAGATCTAGGAGCAGGGTTAAACTTATTTAACAGTGATATACCCACTTATATAAATTCATTAGTAAAACGAGAAGAATTAAAAAATAGTAGATATTTAGCTTCACCACTTGAATTGACTTCCCGAAAGCAGAGTAACGAAATTGCTAAAACAATAGATGATTTAAATGTGTCTTATGCTGAAAAAGATAATAAAAAGAGAACTAAGGCGCTCTCATCCTGTTTAGCATCGAATATTATTGAAGTTGGAGTTGATATTGACCGATTATCTTTAATGGGTATTATTGGTCAGCCTAAAATGACTGCTCAATACATTCAAGTGAGCGGTCGTGTTGGGAGAAGACCGTATGAAAGACCAGGTTTAATTGTGACTGTATATTCAAACCAAAATTCACGTGATAAATCACACTTTGAACATTTTAATGAGTATCACCAAAGATTATATGCACAAGTGGAAACAACAAGTTTAACCCCCTTTTCTACATCCGCATTAGAAAGAGGATTAACAGCTGTTATTATAGGTTTTATGCGTCAACGGCTTGACAGCCCAATCGCAAATTTTCCAACATCTAAAGAAATTCAACGTGCTATAAAAGATGAACGTTTCAAATCTTTTTTGCGTCGTTTTGAAGAACGAGTAACCTTAATTGACCCAGCTCAGTTAACCATTTGGAATGATACCTTAACTATATTTATGAACCGACTATTAAAAGGTCGCTATGAAACCTGGTCTGTTTCTGAGGTGGAAAGAGGATTAATGTATCAGGCAGGCAAGTTAAAAGATGGAGAAAAATATATAAACAGTATTCCTGTAATAAATTCGTTAAGAAGTGTAGATGCTGAAAGCAGGGGTTCTATCGTCGAACTTGAAAGTGAAAGTGAGGAAGAATTTATTTGGTGAAAAAATTGAATCTGGTGAGAAAGGTGATGAATTGATGCGACAGTTACCAATGAGGCGTTCTAAATTAGTTGGGACAGAAGGACCTGGATCATTAGTAATTAGCCCAGAAGGAGAGACGGCTGTGGTAGGGGCTTTAGATCTTTGGTTCAGGGACTTTAAGGGTGAAAAAGCAAAAAACATTGAAGAATTCATAGTTAATGAACCTAGGTTAAAATCAGTATTAAAAGTAGATAAGTTTTATACACCACCTGATTTTAGAAAAATAACAAATAGTCTAGAACAAGGTCCAAATAGTAATTTAATAGTGCCGCTAATGCGTTTTCCAAGATGGCATTATTGTAGTTACTGCAAGTCATTAAAGAAACTTGAACTTGATCAATCTTCAGTTTACTTAAATTGTAGTAAATGTGAGACGAAAAGGTATTTCAAACAAGTTCCTTTTGTAGTTATTTGTGAGCATGGGCACTTGTCTGATTTCCCATGGGCAAAATGGGTTCACCATAATGAAGATACTACATGTACTGATCATTTGAAAATTCGAATGAGCGGTGGGACAACACTAGACTCATGGGTAGTTGAATGTGAGAGGTGTAATAAAAGTCGTAGTTTAAGAGGAGTGACAGTATCAAATTCCACTCAAGGAAATAGTAGTGTTTTAGGAGACTCGTTAAATGAAGAAAGATCTCGAAAATATACTTGTGAAGGGGAAAAACCTTGGTGTGGTAATGAAAAAGAAGAATGTACAGGCGTCCCGGTAGCGATATTGCGTAACTCTGTAAATGTGTACATGGCGAAAAAAATCAGTGCATTAGCTATTCCTGGAGACTACAGTGAAAATGTTGATGCAATTGTAGCTAAAATTCAATCACAGAGTAGATACACATTGCGTATCAAACTTGATGTGATAGAGAGTTTAGAGAAAAAAATTCAGGCAGTGCGAGAAGAGCTGAAAATGGAATTTATAACAGAGCTTACTGATGAAGATATAAAGGACGCTTTAATGTATCTAGAGGCTGGAGAAGAATATCAGTATACTGAAGACGAATTAGAAAAGCCAGGGTTAGTAATCAAACAAAAAGAATTTGAAAAACTAGTTTCTGAAGTCAATTCAGAAGAACTAAAAGTAAGAACAGAATGGATATTTGAAGATGAAGCTGATGACAAGAATCACTACTACAAACCATATTTAAATCGTTTATCAAGAGTAATTAAACTAAAAGAAACTACGGCCTTGTATGGTTTTGATCGTCGTGATTATAAAAATAGCACCGAGTATAGTTCTTACTATCCCTCACTTTATAAAGATTATGAAAATGCTCCAGAAAAATGGTTACCGGTTAACGAAGTATATGGAGAGGGTATCTTTTTACAATTGAAGCTGAGTAGAATTGAAGAATGGGAATCTTCTCCTCAAGTACAGAAATACTTTAATCAATATCTAGAGCGTATTAAAGATGTAGAGCACCGTGACGAAACGATTCTCAAGCCCAGTAATATAATGTTGCATACACTATCTCATTTTTTAATAGACGAACTTGCAAATGTTTGCGGGTATAACCGTGCATCTATCAGAGAAAGACTATATCTAGGTAGTGAGCAAGCGGGTGTTCTTATTTATATTTCTGCGGGAGATTCTGAAGGAACATTAGGTGGGCTAGTTCGCTTAGGTTTAGAGGAGAATTTCTTTCATTTATTAGATAAAGCAATAAATAATGCTGATTGGTGTAGTTCTGATCCAGTATGTTCAGAACTTGGAAGTAAACAAGGGCAAGGTGTAAATAATTTAAATGGCGCTGCATGCTATAACTGCTCACATATACCAGAGACATCTTGTGAATTTTGGAACTTGTATTTAGATAGGAGTTTATTAGTGGATGAAGAGATTGGTTTCTTTAAGAGGTAAGCAAATGTGGGTTTTATTTTCGCTCTTTGTTTTTATCTAGTTACGCAAATATGTTAGGGTATTTCCTAATCGATATTATCAAATGTCACATTGCTAAATTCGCTTACGAAAATGCTCTAGATGTTTAGCTACCTATCATCATCAGATACTTAATGATCTTGTTCTAGATCTCTAATGACTTTTTCATAATTTCCTCAAAATGAATGAGTTTAAAAATAATATTGGCTCATCACCATAACTCGTGGTTGCTATTTTAACGACCGATTTCTAGATACAACCTTAAAAAGAACCGTTCAAGGTTTCGATAGCCATAACCACGGCGTTTGATGAGCTTGATTTTGTTATTCGTTCCTTCCATCTTTCCGTTCGATAGACGGGACACGATTGTTCGACGCATCGCTTCCTCTCGGTTCTGGATCGATTTCGCGATCTTCGCCAGAGGCCCGCAAGGATGGGACTGATAACGATCCAACCAATCGGTCAGTCGACGTTTCGCCTGTCCATGGCACGTGGTCTTCAGCACATATCGGATATGTTGAAGTCCTTGATAGAGGTCCCGGGTGAACGGATCTTCCCGAAGGCAAGAATCGGCGACCTCCCGGTCTTCGGGGGACAGCGTCTCCGGACGACAGGCGAGAGCACGGTCAATCACACGGACATGATGGTGACGTTTCACCTCGTTCAAAAAACGACGCCGACGGCGAAG
>NZ_DJUM01000006.1:21627-31433 GCF_002440475.1 Exiguobacterium sp. UBA6282
GCCGGTGCAAAGTCACTGACGACAGAACGGATGTCTCCGGCTATGCCTTGGAGTGCAGCCGTGATGGCCGTGACGTCCCTTTCCGGGACAATGGACAGGAGCCGACCACTCTCGGCATCGAGGACGATTGTCGCATAGTGATGTCCTTTTCGTGTGGCGAACTCGTCGATGAGGACGTCTGTCGTATGCTTCCCTGTCTCTACTGAGGCGTACCGATAAAACCATAGTTCCACCGTCGTGTAAGGTAACCCGTATTCACGCGCTACATCTGAGATCGTCCTACCGTGGCAACGTTCTGCGATGCCTTTCCGGAACACCTCGGTGGAGGTACGGACGAGCCCGAGACCGTAGTCATATACGAACGTCAAATCACAAGAGAAGCATCTTTGACGTGGGACAAAGCGAAAACTCCAATCGTGGTTTGTCTAGGCAACAATTACGATACCGGGGTTTTCGCTTTTTTTCTATGTTCAATTCAAAATCTGATGGATTTTATGCGTCAACCACACCTTATGGTGATGAGCCTTAAAATAGCAGGAACTTGTCGATATAAGGGATAATATGACAATAGGTAAATCATGACCTCAGTTTGAATCCAGGGAGGAATCGGCATGTCGATGCATGAGCGAGTAACACAGGTCACCGACACACAAGTCATCCGGGCAATCGAACAAAATCTAGCCATCATTCGTTTTGACGATCGACGTAAAGTCGCATACGTAAATGAGTTGTTTGCCCGGACGATGGGGTACGAAGTGGAAGAGTTAATCGGTAAATACCATCGTGATCTCTGTTTTCCGGCTTTCGTTAATAGTCCAGATTACGAGTTGTTTTGGCGAAAATTGATGCAAGGCATCACGTATCAGGATAAGATTGAACGCCGGGCTGCTGACGGACAACAGAAGTGGCTCGAAGCGACATATATGCCAATTTACTCGGATGACGGACGCCGGGTCGTCGGGGTCTCGAAAATTGCATCGGACATCACGATTCGCCAGCAGGACGTTTTACGAATGGCGGCCGACCTCAACGAGACATCAGCCTTCTTGACGGTCAAATCGGAAAGTGGTCGACAAGACGGTTTGAACGTCCTTGCGACCGCTCAACAAGTCGAGGCTGAATCCGTCAAAACTTATCGAGTCTTGTCGCCTTGCGTAAAGATGTAAACTCGATCACAGACATCGTCAAGACGATCCGTGAAATTGCGGCGCAGACGAATCTACTTGCCTTGAATGCGGCAATTGAGGCAGCACGCGCTGGTGAACACGGACGTGGATTCGATGTCGTCGCGACCGAAGTCCGAAACCTGTCGAATAAAGTCTCGCATTCGATCGGGGAAATCAAGGAGAATGTCGAAGGGATCGTTGAGCGAATCGAGGACGTCTCGCACAGTATCGAACGGATTTCAAGCAAGGTAAAGGACAGTACTGGTCAGCTTGAACATACGGTGAGTGAGTTCGATCAGTTAGCTGACTCAGCGAAACAACTGGAGCGCCAGGCAAAACAATTCGTCGATGTCTTATGAACGAGTGACACTATTTAAATAGACTTAAGAAGTCAGACCCTAGGTCCGGCTTCTTTTTATGCATTTACAAAAAAATATGGCAAACAATCTGCAATGCAATGCTGTTATAAAGGTAGAAAAAGAATACGAAAAGATCGCAAATAAGGAAAATATCATACTATTTATTTCACTTACCAAATTCACTCTTGTAATTTTAAATTCGACATAAAGTTTAATCTATACAATTGGTTCATGCTACTAAAACCATAGTCTTTAGAAAAAGAGTTTGGTATTCTTAGGGCTTACATACCTTGTATGTTCGAAAATTACTTTGAAGGGATGTGAACCAATGATTTTTGAACCAACTACTACATCATTTGTCTTACATATGAAGGTCCAACTAGTATGGTGAGTACTCAACCGAACCACAAAACGTTTTGGTTACTTGCCTATCCGCTCATTCTCTCAAGTATTGCGACACCGTTGCTTGGTGTGACCGATACGGTCGTCATCGGTCAATCGGGTGATCCGCGCGCGATCGGTGGCATTGCTGTTGGTGCCGTCTTCTTCAATACAATCTACTGGTTGTTCGGCTTTTTAAAAGTCAGTACGACAGGATTCAGTGCTCAGGCAAGCGGCGCGAATGACGCCCATGCCTTACGGATTTCGCTCTACCGACCGCTGTTCCTAGCAGCCTGTATCGGTTTGCTCATTTTGTTATTCCGCCAGCCGCTTGAACAGATTGGACTCTATTTACTTGCGCCACCCGCTGACTTGCTGGATGCAGTCAAGACATACATCTCGTACCGGATGATTGGCGCACCGTTCGTCTTGATGGGTTATGCGTTACTTGGCTGGTTAATCGGAACGGGACAAGTCAAACATGCTTTATTCGTCCAATTATTCAGTATCGGGGTCAACGTCGTACTCGATATTGGATTCGTCTACGGATTGAACACCGGTGTTGCTGGAATTGCGCTTGCGACCGTCATCGCGGAAATCAGCATTGTCGCCTGCAGTCTCTATCTGATTCGGAGTCATTTGTCGATGACGCGCGACGAACTGCGTGCCTTGACGGATTGGCACGCCTACCGTCAATTCTTTCGTGTCAATCGAGATTTATTCATTCGAACGATTTTCCTGTTACTCGTTACCGGCTGGTTTACACGAGCGGGAGGACAATTCGGACCAGATATCCTTGCAGCCAATGCGATCCTACTGCAGATTCAGTATCTGATCTCTTATTGGTTCGGTGGACTCGGTCATGCGTCAACCGTTCTTGTCGGTCGGGCGAGAGGGCACCAAGATCAGGAAGCATACCGGACGAGTGTCCGTTTGGCACGGACGTTCGGATTCTACTCAGTCGTGTTCTGGTCACTTGTGCTCCTATTCCTTGAAACACCGTTGCTTCAGTTGTTCACTTCAGAAGAAGCGATCCTAGACGCGGCGCGCGACTATTATCTCTGGATCATCATCCTACCGCTGATTGCCGGGTGGGCGATGATTTACGAAGGAATCTTTGCTGGTCGTGTCGAGGCGACTCCAGTCCGGAACTCGATGATTCAAGCAGGGATCGGTTTTGCGATTGTGCTGCTGTCGACATCAAGTCTTGACAATCAGGGAGTCTGGGCAGCATTTCTGACGTTCTTTTTAATCCGCTCTTTATCGTTGATCCTCGTAGAAGCGAAACAATGAATAACCCGAAGTTCCCTCATGCAGATGAAGGAACTTCGGGTTATTTGTCGTCGAGCGCTAAAGGACGGACGAATAGGGCATTCAAGTGATGGACAAGGATATGACGCAATCGTTCTTTCGGGAGACGTTCTGGTCGAAACAGCGCATGAAAGGCTAATCCATCAACGAGTGCTGCGAGACGTTCGCTCTCAAGCTCGATGTCTATACCTGCTCGGAACGTACCGTCCGGAATCCGTGTCAGTAATACCAGACACATGTGGTAAATGTCGTCTGGATTCTCTGTTGATTGAGACGCATATGCAGACATCATGAATTGGAACCAGACCTGCATCTCAAGCTGATGCTCAGGTGCATACGGCAAGACTTCGAGTAAGACGTTGCATAACGTCTCTTCTGGTGTTCCTCCTCTCTCGAAAATGGTTGTAATGCGTTCTTGGACCCGTTCTTGAACGAGTTGCATCGAGAAACGGAGCAATTCTTCTTGGGTCGTGAAGTAATACCGTAAGGCACCAAGGGACAGACCTGCTTCCTTGGCGATCGTCCGGACGCTAGCTTGTTCGATACCGACATTAGAAATCGTACGCCACGTTGCTTTTGCGATGAGGCGTTTTCGTTCTTCGTGATTGACTTGTTTTGGCATACATTAAGTATATCAGCTTTTTTAGCACGAATGTATTAAAAAGACTAGTCAAGTGACGAATGTGATGTTATCTTTATAATACAGTCGTATTAAAAAGGAGAGGATCACGATGCAACTCGTCGCTTGGGCAATCGTTTGTTGTGAAATTCTATTTTGGGTATTCATCGTCGCAGGACTGATCGTGCGTTATGGATTCAGACGAGAGAAGCTTGGTTTTCGATTGATGGCGATGTCACCCGTGATTGATATCGTCTTACTGGTCTTAACAGTGTTTGACTTAAGTCGCGGTAGCACAGCAACGCTTGCACACGGACTTGCTGCGATTTACATCGGCGTATCGCTCGCATTTGGGAAGCAGCTGATTGCTTGGGCGGATGGGGTGTATCGCCGGGTGATCCTCAGGGAACAAGTAGCAAAAGAACGCATATCGCGTGCGCGACGGGAACGCAACGGATTCTATCAGCACATCCTGGCATTCTTGATTGGTGGTGCCTTACTCGGAGCAATGATTCTCTGGCTCGGAAATACCGAACAAACCGAAAGCCTCTTGCGGACGTTACAACTGTGGGGACTCGTTCTTGTGATCGATGGCGTCATCTCGATGAGTTATACCATTTTTCCAGCTCGCTCTAAATAAAAACGAACCTTGGCTGTCAGCGGTCGACAGTGAAGGTTCGTTCCCGAATCGTATTCGTATGTACTTCTTTCCGAGCGTCGATTGAATCCCGAATGTGGATGATGTAGCGACGTCCTTTTTTATATCCAGTACGCGGTGGTTTGATTCGGATTTCTTTGCCGTCTAGGACTTCAATCTCCGTTTGCATCCGCTCACCATTTGAATCCGTCACGGTAACCGTACGGTTTGAGACTTGTTCCTTGCGTAGTCCTTTCGCGTATTCGATATCGAAAGTATGATACGAGGAGATGGAGCGGGCACGTGATTTGAAGTGTGGCTCGTCCGTTCGTTCGTCGAGAGTGCAGTAGCAACCCGTGAACAAGAGGCTCGCCGAGAGGAGTATCGAAAATAGATGTTTCACGAAAACGCTCCTTTATGTATTTGGTAATTTTAGTATAAGACAAATTTTAGGTTACGACAATCCTTCTTGAGACCGAGTCGTTGACATCTATTAAAATTGAACAGGTCCATGCTATAATCGACCGAGAGAAAGGAAGCGATACACCATGCCAGTACAACCAGACCAACGTGAAATCATCGTCTCGATTCGGACGAGTTATGACTTTAAAGCTGATACCGGACGCGCAATCCGTGTCATCGAGTTTCACGGACGCCGGACGACACTGTTCGATACGTTCGAAGCGTCGTCACCAAAACGAATGATTTTGATCGAGATGATCCGCGCCGTACAATCTTTCAAGGAACCCTTCCACATCATCTTCAACGTCGAGTGTAACTTTGGCTTCAAGTATTTGACGGATCAGCGGAAATGGGAAAACCGGGACGTCGGGAATACGTTCCTCGACTTGATTGAACAAGGCGGTCATACGTATGAATTACGGGATTGTTCGTTCTATGAAGGCGGTAAAGCCCTCCAAAAATGGCTCGGCAACACATTAAAGCAAAATAGCTGACAAAAAAGGCTGATTCCACAATGGAGTCAGCCTTTATCCGTTGCATCGATCGTCTCGCTTTCGAGATATCGGTATAACGTACTTTTACTAATACCGGTCTGTTCTCGGATATCAGCGAGCGAATACTCTTTGCTTTGATACATCGCAATCGCGCGGCGGACATTTTCATCGGGTTTCCGCGGTCGACCGGTCTGTTTTCCTTGCTCTTTTGCTTTTGAGAGTCCGGCACGCGTTGACATGCTGATGACATCACTTTGCAACTGGACCAGGTGGCGGACCGTTTCAAGAAACGACAAAGATGTCCGTTCGCTCGTGCGAATGTGTTCGCGGAGCGACCACAGTGTCGCGCCACGTGTCTCCATTTGTTCGAGCATCTCAATCAAGTGTCGCGTCGAGTCTGCTAGGACGTAGAGATGCGTGACGATGACTTCGTCTCCCGCTTGCAGCGCCTCAAGCATCTGTTCAAGTTCCGTCCGGCGTTTGGCCGAATCATGCGTTTCGATGATACGTGTCGGTACATCGATCCGATCCGCTTCCACTTGCTGCGCAGAACACTTTGGATCATCCGGATAGGGTCTCATATAGAAATATTGCATAAATGGAGCTCCTCTCTGTCGATCACGATCGACGTCAGTTCCTCATCAGTATACCGTATTCTCACCTTCGTGCCGTAGAAAACCGAAAACATGCCTTTCTTCTCATGTTCGGATCGACTAATTTGTGGTAAATTGAGTGGAAGTAAGTTTCTCGGACTCATCCTTATACCATTCATTCTTTTTAAATGAGGTGCTCATCATGAACAAAGAAGATCATCAACTCGCCCGTCAGCTTTTGACGACCTATTTCATCGGAACACAATTGGCGACGGTTCATGTCGCAGGCTACGTCACGCTCGAATTCATCAATTTGTTCGATACGACAGCGCCTGAACTGCGACTTCGGATCGAGACGGACCGTCTATTTTATGGTGATGTCGAGACGACACAGAATTGGGTCGTTCGCCATGCGACAAAGGAAGAGATGCTACACTTGATCGTCTCATTGCACGCGGAACGGATCACGGGTGTCCGGATCGGCAAGACGGCACCACATTTATTCTTGACCTTCAGTAACGGACAAACGCTCGTCCTGAATGGATCGGATACATATTACGAATCGTGGGCGATCGATATCGGTCTCGCGCCACACCGAGCCGACGCGACGATCGTTGCCGTACCGGGTGACGAACTAGCCGTCTTCTCCGGGATTGGTGAACAAGTTGAAGACTAAGTGGACACGCATGGAGTGGTGTGATTGGATCATGCCGCTCGTCGCGTCACGTTATCCGGATCATTGTGCCGTCTTACTTGCCGGTAGTCATACGCGAGGACAAGCGACCGTACAATCAGATGTCGATTTAATCATCTTTGAAGCAAGGCGACGGCAGGCATATCGGGAATCGTTTACCTATGACGGTGTCCCGATCGAAGCATTCGTCCATTCCTTTGAGACGATCGCGCATTTTTTCGATAGCGACCGGGAACGTGGTCGCCCGTCCTTGCAACGCATGATTGCTGACAGCTGGACGATCGAGGATCATCCACACCTTGTCTCTATCCGCAAGGAAGCCGTTCAACAATTGGCGGATGGACCTGTTGCGTGGTCGAATCCGGAGCAACAACGCGCGCGTTATTTTTTAAGTGACTTGCTCGACGACTTCGAGAGTGTGACGAACCGCGCAGAAGGTCTAGCGATTGCGTCACGTTTATATGAACAGAGCATCGAGTTCGTCCTTCGTGCCAATCAATGCTACATCGGACAAGGAAAATGGTCGATCCGCGCTCTTGCAGAGTTTGACGAAGAGTATGCCAGTCGACACACAATGGCTTTTGAGTTATATTATCAGTCGAATGACCGCCGAGTCGTCATCGCGTTAGTCGACGATTATCTCACACCGTTTGGCGGGCGTTATTTTGACGGCTTTATGCTCGGCAAAAGATAACAAGCATACAAAAAGAGACACGTTTTCGGTCGATGATCCGAAAACGTGTCTCTTTATCGTTCGCTTCTGTTTAACGCCAATGGGACGGACGGAGCAAACGCGGCGGTAACTGTGTCGCCGCGTTGCCGATCGCGGCATTGATTTGTGCTTGTGTCAAAAAGAGCGCGTCTGTCAAATCGGCGTCTTTGACGTTACAATCTCGCAGATCAGCCCCGAGAAAGTTGACACCGCACAAACGGCTATTCGACAAGTTCGTCGCCAGCAACCACTGGTTCTGAACGCTGGCACCTGAAAAATCTCGTCCTTGTAGCTGTTTTCCGACCCAGTCGCGTGGTGTCTGGTCGCGTCTTCCGCTATACTGAACTTGAACACGAGAAGCGATCATTTCAAGGAGGGGTCGGACGGTTTGACGGATTGACATCAGGTCAAGCCGTGCAAATTGATCCGCCGGTAAGGCAGCGTATCGGGACAATGCGGCAAGCATCTCATCGAGTTGATTGTGCATGTCACGCGTGACATCACGTTTTCCGTCCGTTACGTACCACATCATCTCAAACAAGTGAACCATCTTCGGGAAGGCAGCATAAATCGCTTGGCGTCGGTTTGGTGCATCATCGCCTTGGAACGTCCGCTGTGACAAATGTTGCCCGGCACCAAAACAATCATAGACGGTACAGCCTTTGTAGCCGCTATCGCGTAACCGGTCATGGATGCGGCAGCTGTAATCCGCGTCAAGATTGCGACACGGTGTCGCTTCCGGTTTATCATGACCGAAATCACTGGATTTTGAAAAAGCGAGTGCCGTACAACATAAACCAAAACAATTTGTACAATCAATTTGGAATGTAGGTTCCATCGTATTCACCTCCACTACTACTATAGCAAGAAAGGAGTCCGGATATGCTGCAATTTCAACTCAATGAAAATGAAGACGGACAAGATTGGATCAGACAACAGGTGCGACGCTATAACGTCGAGACTTCGCCGTTTCATGCCATAAAACGGTCAAATGGAACACAAGCCGTCACTCTGCTTGCGAAGCGAAACGATCAACCGATCGGTGGCATCACAGGAGATGCGTATTGGGGCTGGTTACATATTGAATGGTTCTTTGTCGTCAAGGAGGAGCGGGGAAGTGGACTCGGCACGACGTTATTTCATCGATTGGAAACATGGGCACGAGAAGCAGGAATCGACCGAATCCGTGTCGAGACCTTTTCATTTCAAGCGCTCTCGTTTTATGAACGAAAGGGATTCATCGAAGTCGGGCGAATCGATGATTATCCTCCGGGTGCTAGCTATCACCTGCTCGTCAAGCAGGTCGACCGATGAAACGCCAACTTCTTTTTATTTTAGTTATTGGATTAGTACTCGGAGCATTGACGGGAATGTACCAGCGTCCAGAGACCCCTTCCTTCACTGCAAAAACGGTCACAAAGTTGTATAAACAGATGACGAACACATCGATCGAAGCGCGTGATGTCTACTTCGTCGAACGATTGTCTGAACATTATGCCGTCGCATATATTGAAGCAAAACATGATCGCTTGTTTCTGCTCCTGCAACAAAATGATGAGGCACAACGGATCGATCGAATCATTCGTGCCAAGCAGACGACGGAGGCGGATTGGTTCGAGGGACGGTTACTTGCGACACCGGAAGGTCGGTATCTCGTCGCCTACGGCATGAATGGCTCAAAACAAATGAAAACGATTCGGTTCGAGCCGTATAAGATGACGGCTGATGGGGAAGTACCATTACGTCCGATGCAGCGCTCGTTAACCGTCGCGGGTCAGGAACGTTTCCATACCATACAACCGTTACCGGATGCCTTCCCGCATTCGCTCTACTTCGAAATGATCGCGACGCGTATGGATGGAAAAGAGACGATCCAACGCTTGACGTCATTAAGCGAAAACGCATCTGCGTTTTCTATGACCCGTGACTTTTAGTATACTGAAGACGAAAAAAGGGGGAAAAGAACATGTGGATCGTCATGAATCAGCTACACGTCGTGAAGGGCGCAGCAGATCAAGTCGCAGCGCGTTTTAAGACGACGAAGGGAATCGAACGGATGGAGGGGTTCCACCGGATGCAAGTCCTCGTCGATATTAGTCAGGAAGAAGAAGACATCGTCACGATCATGACGACATGGTCGAATCAAGCGGCGTTTCATGCATGGCAGGAGAGTCAAGCGTATAAAGGGGTTCACCATAAACGAGATAACGGAACGTCCGAAGTCAAACCGCTCGTGACGTCGAATACCGTCACGGAATATGCGATCGTCGCCGACCATAGCGCTGCAACAGAATAAATACAAGACCCCTGAGAGGATTCTTCTCGGGGGTCTTGTGTGTAATAATACATTAGATTGTTTTACCGTAATCTGGGTATAT
>NZ_DJUM01000038.1:0-22829 GCF_002440475.1 Exiguobacterium sp. UBA6282
GGATTTACGTCCTTAAAGCGTCACGTCCGTCCGCATATGTTACGGATCGCCTATGCGACCTATCTCTATCAGCAGGCAGGGTTGAAGTTGCTTGATATAAAGCGTCTGCTTGGTCACGCCAGCATCGCAACGACGGAAGGATACATCCGCAGTCAGACGAATCACGTCCGGGACATTCTTAATCGTCTGTCCGCTTAAGACGATTGATCGATGTATAAGCAATATCGTGCGACGGTAGAACGTAGTGTTGCGTCGTTCTTACATCGCTGTGACCAAGCAAGCGCATAATCGTCAGAATGTCCGTCTGATGCACGTGATAGAGCGTCGTCGCGAATGTCACCCGGATATCGTGCGGTCGCAGGATACGTCCGAGACATCGTTCACTTGCTTCTTTTAGGACACGGCGAAACTTTGCCGGATTGACCGGTCGTCCACTGTCTTCGCAAAATAATGGAAGTGCATTAGGACGAATCGTCTCGATATAGAGCGTCAGGACATCGCGTAATGCATAATGCAGCGGAACTTGACGTGATTGATCGCCTTTACCGCTCCGGACGAGCAACTGATCGCGCGCAAAGTCGATATCTGCGAGCTGTAAGTCACGGGCTTCTGAGAAACGTAGTCCTGTGTGCAGAAGAAGAAAGCTAAAGGCATAGACGGTCTCGTCGTGAATCGTCTCGAGGACACGATGGACGTCGTCGTACGTAAAGGCAAGTCGTCGATGAGGTGCAGGAACCGGTTTTTTGACGCGTGCTAACGGATTCGTTGGGAGCGAATGTTCCGCGACCAGTTGATCGAACAGGATTGAGAGGGCATGTAGTCGTCGTGCGGCAGTTGCTGGAGCATAAGTGTCGCGTAGGAACTTACCATAGCGTTGGAGCGACGGAAAATCGATCCGTTCGACGTGGCGACAGAGATGCCGTACGTNNCAAGGGACGATAGTCCGCCTGTTCGATGATCGCGAGTAAGCGTTCTTGGTAATAGATCATCATCCGAGAAGGAACTGGACTTTCTGCCGGAGTTCCGACTTCAATGAACGGAGTCGCGCCGGTGAGTAACCGAGCGTCTCTTCCGTGCCGTGCATCAAGGCTTCGAGAAACGTGTACTCTTTATTCGACAGATCCCGTTTGAGTTCGCTGAGGAGATAATGAAAGGAGACGTTCGGTGTCCGAGGAAGCTCCGGCATCGTCTCGACCGCGACTTCAGTCGCAAGCGTCCGGTTGCGGGTCGCTAAGTAATCGAGCATCGCCCCTTTGGCCCGGATCCGGGCGAAGGTGACGGTCATGACCTTTCCTTCTTCAATCGATTTCCAAAGTCGGAGCAGGGCGGCTTGCCGGCATTCATCATGTTCATTTGGGTGGATCGAGAGGTGGGACAGGAGGGAGTTGACGAGGGGAATCCAGTTACGTAGTAAATCGTTCATGAGTATCCGTTTCTTCAGATATGCATATCTGTTATGTATTCCGCGGTAGTTTTAGTATAAGTAGAGTTATCCGCCGGGCGCAACGCTCCATTTCTTCAATCATGCCAACGGTTTCTTCAACTTTTAAGTAGCGTAGGTGATGCAATTCCTCGTCAATCTACCAGTTCTCTTCAGTTAAACCCGCATTCTAGCGCGATCGCTTTCAGGATAACTCTACTTATCCGCTGGGGTGTTCGGAATTTATTGTTCCATATATACCTAAGTTTTAAATGGTATTTTTATTAAAGTATTGGAAAAATAAAGTTAATGGCATATAGTAAGAATGCTTTGAAATTAATTGTAACTTAAAGGAGATAATAACTAGATGAAGCGCATATTTTTTGTCATGATTTTTTGTATGATTAGTTTATTTTTTCAGGTAAACATTATTCATGCAGACACAAATCCTTCAATCCACCCATTTAAGATGGAGGATAAGACAATTGAGGGGAGTGCTCAACCTGATGAGCAATTGTATGTACATGCTAACGAGAAGTTTTATTTTGTAAAAGCAGATAATACAGGAATTTTTAAAATTAATCTTACGGAAAAAATTGATCGTTCAGAAGTTACGTTGTATTTAAAAGATAGATGGGGGTATAACAGCAGTCAAATTACATATACTGCTAGTGATGTTCCTGTATCATCAGAAATTCCATCAAATGATACAGTTACTTTTTTAGGATTAACCAAGGATAATGAATATTATCTTTCAACATCTCCTGGCGCAGTTATTTATGCTACATATGAAGGTAAAGTCTTCTCTGGAAAAGAGCAATTACGTATTCCTAAAGGAGAATCGACACAAATAAAAGCGTATGCCAAGTCTTCGGATGGAGTTAAAAATGAGACCGTAACTATTCTTACAACTTTGACTGCTAAAATTGAATTGGAAGAGTTCGATTATAATAATAATTTATTAAAAGGTAAGGCATGGCCATATGCAACTCTTAAATTTCGAAGTGAAGAAAAAGAAATAGCAACTATTCAAGCAGATTATAAAGGTAAGTTTAAAGTAAAGTGGACACCGGCAATTGAAATCATGCAGAAGACTAATTTAATTACTGTTGAGAGTGTCAATATACCATTGTCGATCAAAAATAGTATCATGATCAAAGGTTATGTTCCAACTGAATTAACGCCATTTTATATGTATTAAGATAATAAGTTTTCGTTGACTGGAATTACTTTTCCTGAGGCACAGGTAAAAATTGATAGTTCAACATGTACGATTAGTGATTCTAAAGGACGATTTAGTTGTGTTATTCCTATGAAAAATGAACCTGTGCGAAAAATCAGTTTTTATTCAAAAGATAAGCAAATTGGTTTAACATACATTGAAGAAGAAGCTGATATTAATAAATTTCCGTTCGATTTGGAATACCCGATTACATCAGAAAATTCAATCTTTAAAGGTAAAACATTACCGAATCGCACATTTGAACTAAAGTATAATAAACAGTCTATAAAATTGATATCGGATGAAAGTGGAACATTTTCCGAAATCATTCCGAAAAATTATAGTGGTACATTGTCATTAAATCTTATATCTGAAAATCAAAAAAGTGTATTCCTTAAATCATGGACAGTTAAGGACGAACGCCAATTAATCAAGCCGGATATGAAAATCATTAATGATAACTTAATTTTAACTAATAACATGCCAGATATGAGACAGTTAAGCGGTGAAATTATTATAGAACATCAAAATGGTGAAATTGATATTGAAAAGTTAACATTCTCAAGCGATTATGGGTATCCTTATCCTTATCCTTTTACAAGTACTGTTAAAAATATTCAAGACGGTGACCATTATATTTTAAGAATTTTTACTGTTCAAAATGAAAGAGAGGCTCGATTTGAAGGAGTACTTCATCCAATACAAAAATTAGCTTTAAATTCTTTCAAGTCTACAGATGAAGTATTAACAGCAACAACAGAACCGTATGCGGAAGTTGAATTAAAAACTTGGGCTGCTAATCGTTATTTTGACGATCCGGCTTATTTTAGAGGAACCGCAAACTCAGAAGGTAAAGTATCATTAAAGTCAAGTGCATCGCGTGATTCGATTATTGATTTAGCTTCTACCTTTGAAATTACTATTAGAAGAAGTCGGTCGTTAGACAACCTTACGTATTCACAAAAAATTATTGATGATTCCCCAGCAAAGATTAAAGTAGGTGTTGTGAAAGATACAGATGATATAATTCCTATAGAAGCAGATGATTTTATTAGAAAATTAGAAGTTCAATATTATAAAAACGATAAACTAATAAAATCATATGAAAGTAATTACTATCTCAAGCCATTTTTTAATATTTATTACGATAATGAAAAGCATAAAAAACGGTTTATAGACGACGAAGTTAATAGAATATTAATTCGGACTACAAATACTTCAGGACTAATGTCAGACTGGAAAGAAATAAAAGTCCTAAGTACGAAAATCCCAAATCTATTTGCAGATGAAATCTATTATGGAGATAAGACGTTAGAAGTAAAAACAGACGCTAATATTAGAGTGAAAATGATATCGAGTAAAGAAACGCTTTATGTCAAATCTAATGAGCTTGGTTATGCTCTATTCAAATTGAACTATCCAATCACAAATAAAGATTATATTCGATTTATAGTTAGTAGTGAATTTGGTGATTCTCATACTATTTCTAAGCAACCGATTGGATATCAAGTTGAAGATATTCGAATGAATAACTCAAAAAATAAATTATGGTTTGTAACTAAAGATGTGCATATTAAACTTAAAAATTATGAGTTGAAACTTAACGGGCAGATTGTAAAACTTCAAACGACAGGGTCTAATCCGCGTTCTGTCTTTAGTCTTCCTAAAGTAGCTAAATTACCATTAACTGTTGAGATTACGTTGAGAAATTCTGATGGGACTATAAAATCTTATTATAAAAAAATCATCAAAGATACCTATCGAAATAAAACGGTATCTAATATCAAAACTTCAACAAAAAATAAAATGATTGAAGGGATTGCACAACCGTATCATCAAGTGGACTTCATCGATCAAGAAAAGATGAATCTCACTAGCGTAATGTTGTTTGAAAATCCAAAATTTAATGTTAAATCAAACCGTACTCTTAAGATTGGTCAAACGTTAACCATTATCTCTAAAAATCCGTTCGGTGAAAAAACAACGACACAGATAAAAATAAAAGATGATGTAGCACCCAAAACACCAACCGTTTCTACAATTACAACAAAATCTAAGAATGTTTCAGGTAAAACTGAAGGAAACGCACAAGTTTTTATTAGTTACCGTAATAAAGTTTATAAAACAAAGGCAAATTCAAAAGGACTGTATCGCTTACCGATTCAATCATGGAAATATAAAGAAAAGGTATCTGTATATGCGAAAGACGCTGCCGGTAATAAATCAGGATTAGTTACTACGACTGTTCAAAGATAAAATACTATGATTATTTCATCGAACTACAAATAACAATTACAGATTAGTCAGCTCTCGAGTAAAGAGAGAGCTGGCTTTTTCATTTGTCCTGCTGGTGTGATTGCAAACGATTTCATGATACGCTAGGGGACAGAAAAACCTGTCCAGAAAGAAGGAATCCCCATGCATATTCTTGTCATCGATGATGAGGCGAGCATCCGGCATCTCGTCAAACTGCAACTCGAGCTCGATGGTCAGACGGTCGAGACGGCAGCCGACGGAGCAGCAGCACTCGCCTTGCAGGCAACACAACCCTTTGATTTGATCGTCCTCGATTTGATGCTACCGGATACGACCGGTTTCGACTTGATTCCTAAGCTTCGACAGACGACACCTGACTTACCGATCTTGATGCTGACGGCGCGTGATCAGATGAACGATAAAATCATCGGGCTGCAGCTCGGAGCGGATGACTATATGACGAAACCGTTCAACGGAACGGAACTCGTCTTGCGTGTCAAAAATCTGTTGAAACGCACGAAGACGGTCGTACCACCCGTGCCTGTCGTGACTGATCCCTTCTTATCGGTTGATCCCGAAGAACGCGTCATTCGACTCGATGGACAACCGTTACCACTGACGTACCGGGAGTACGCCTTACTTGCGCTCTTCTTAGCGCATCCGAAACGGGTCTTCGAGCGAGATGAACTGCTCGAACAAGTCTGGGGTTTTGACTTCTCGGGTCAGACCCGTGCCGTCGATATCATGGTCCAACGCTTGCGGAAGAAACTCGGAGCGCAAGGCGAACGGATCAAGACGATTTACGGTGTCGGCTACAAGTGGGTCGACGCATGAAGCTACGCCAGGTCATCACGGAAAACTTCGTCTTACTCCTTGTTCCGGCACTGCTCGTTCTGTTCTTGATTCTTTATGCCTTCATTCAATCGAATCTGTATGAGAACGCCGTCGAGTCCGTCCAAAAACTGAGTCGGGAAGCGGAGCTCTACACGATGAACTACCTCGCAAGTGAAGAGACGGACTCGCTCGCCGATACGGCAGTTCCGATCGCTTCCTATCTTGCAGACCGATTCGACGCGCGCGTCCAACTGTTTGGACCAAACGCGGAACTACTCGCCGATTCCGAGCGCGATCAATTGCCGCTCCTCGCAGGAGACATCGATCAAGCGTTAAAAGGAAAATCGAGTTATCTCTTTCTAAAAGAAACCGATGTTCCAGTGTTGTTTTTCTCGAGTCCGCTATATGGCAAAACGGACATCATCGGCTCGGTCCGTTTTCTTGTTGATCTGCGGACGGAAGCTGAACTGCTGCGGCAATTCACCTACGTCTTCACGGGCGTCTTTCTGATCTTGATCGTAATTGCTGTTTGGACAGCACGGCGGATGGCAAAGACGTTGATTGGACCGATCGATGATTTACGGAGTGTCTCGCACGCCTTGACGAAAGGACACTATGCGCACGCGTTACCGGCCTATCCGTATGAGGAACTGAACAGACTAGCGGCAGACTTCTCGACGCTTGCTGACGCAATTCAGCACAACATCGGACAGCTCGAACAACAACGAAGCGACCAACAAACGTTCATCGATCACATCACCCATGAACTCCGAACACCGATGACGGCGATCATGGGCTATGTCGAGTTGATTCCGAAGCTGCCGCCAGACGAAGCGGCACATTGTTACCACTACATCGAAGTCGAGAGTCAGCGCTTGTTACGACTGGTCTCGCATAATCTCGAACAGGCGAAACAACAACGCAACGAACGCCACGTGACGTCGACGATGTTCGCGCTCGATGCCTTGCTCGCCGACGCCTTATTCATCATGCAATTGCGTTTTGATGGACAAGGAATTGAAGTTGAACAGGATGTTCCGCCGATCTACGTGCTCGGTCAACCGGACCAGACGAAACAAGTCTTGTTGAACCTTCTCGAGAATGCCATCAAATACAGTGACGCGATGACGGTGACGTTTTCGACCGTCAGTACAGATACGACCCTCCGACTCATCATGACGGATGATGGGATCGGTGTTGATCCAGCAGTGCTTGCCGAATGGGAGAAGGAGCAGCATAGTCTGACGACGGCGAGTGGGAATGGACTCGGTCTACCGCTCTGCCGGCGTCTGATGCAGGAACAAGGTGGCGATTTTGAACTTGAAAGCGATGTAAGCGGCACACGTATCACATTAACTTTTCGATTAGCGAATCAGACTTAATGTAATCGCTTACAAATGATACATTTACGAAACAATTCGACCGGATTTACGAAACAATTGCCCCGTAATCTAAGAATCAAGCAAGGAGAGGAATCATGAAAGCATCGACCATCGCTTATCTCTTCCTGATGGGCATCTTGTTTGCCCTCGGTCTTCTTTTGCTTCAGCAGACGGTCTTCGGACGCTTACACGTCCTCGATGGACCGAAACGACTGAATGCTTCCGATGACTCGCTCCCGACCGAGTTGACGTTACGTCACCGGGCATGGGGGGAGCAGACGGTAGAAGACGGAACGGAAGTCCAGCGCATCACGACGCTATTGAAGCAAATGAAGACGGTGACAAACGGGACTTGTCCGGCGGATACGGCGACGTTTAACGGGACGCTCCGTTTCTTGAACGGAACGACATGGACGTTCTCGCTCGGGGAAAGTATGACGCTGAATGGAAAATGTGTCGCGCAACGTCCTAGCACCCAGACGACGACATTAAAAGCACGCTTCTTGAACGCCTATCACGAACCAGAACAGCTCGCGCGTCAGTTCGCTGAGGCGGAAGTCGTGACCGTGTATGCAGCAGGACGATCTCGTTCTTTGACTGCACGTGAGCGAGAAGACGTCAAGCGTCGCCTGGCGCAGGCAGAGCCGATGACGGACTATGAAGAAGTCGGTCAAGCACTCGATGCCAGTCAGGGACAGCCGCGCATTCTCAAACTTCAGCGGTTCAAGAATGAGCAGAATACGCGTGCCAACTTAATGAATATTACCGTGTATGAGACATTGTTCAGCGTCCAGTACATGGATGATGACAATGGAAACACCTTCTATTTAAAAGGACAACTCCTGCCGAAAGGGAAGGAGGCGAAACGATGAGAAAAGGAATGCTCTTCTTGCTGAGTATCATTTGTCTCATGAGCATTTGGATCGTCCGCAACAATGAACAGACGAAGCAGGGAACAGCTGCGCGGGAAACAGTTCCGCATTTGACGGCGTATGTCTCTGCGAAAGAGGATATCGGTCGCGCCTTGCTGTCATCATATTGTGAACAAGCAGGCTGTACGTACGAGTTCGTCCGCCTGTCGACGGAAGAACTCGTCCGGCGTGTGACGAAGGAAGCGGATCATCCGCGCGCTGACGTCATCATCGGTGGAACGTGGGATGCCCACCAGACGCTCAAGCAACGCGGGTTGTCAACACCGTTCCCGAACGACATGGATCAAGCGGAACTACAGGATCCGGATCGCTACTGGATCGGCTACGAAGTCGAACGCCTCGCAATCGTCATCAATACGGACGTCTGGAACAACCGATTCGGGGCGGCACCGTATCCGAAGACGCTCGCTGACTTGACAGCGAAACGGTATCAGGACGAGTTGATTTTGCCGGATCCGAACCATTCCGGTACCGGTGCGACGATCCTGCAAGCGATCTTTGACGGATACGGAACGAAGTCGGAAGGTGTCTTACGCGAGCTAATCGAGCGAACGCGACTATTCACGGCGAACGGTTTTGCACCGACGTCGTATGTCGCCAGTGGGGAAGCGATGCTTGGGGTCAATTTCATCGGGGATCAACAATCGCTACGCGAAAAGTATTATCCGGTCAAAAGCATCCCACTCGATACGTACTCGATCAACGCGATCTCAAAGCTGAAAGGACGGACGCAACAAAAGCAGGCGAATGCCTTCATGCGTTTCGTACTCTCGGCGGACGGTCAGGCGATTCTGAGGAAGGTCTCATTCGGTACGCCGACCTATGCGATCGCGAAGACACAACCGATCCAGCAGAACGTCGGGCAGGACATCGTCGCCGATTACCGGGACTACCTCCGTCGATTCAATCAGCTCCAGAACAAATGATGCGAAGACTCTGATTCAGATAGGGGAAATGGAAGATGGGCTTCTTCAGCATCAAAAAATTGCCGAATGCCGGCATACCAATCGAAGTACAACGGAAACAATGGTTACAGCAATTCTTAAAGGCCTTCTTAGTCGTCTTCTTCTCATATATGGCGATGTATCTCATCCGAAACAACTTCAAGGCGGCGCAACCGCTCTTGAAGGACGAGCTCGGTTTCACGACGACGGAACTCGGTTATATCGGTTTTGCCTTCTCGATTACATACGGGATCGGGAAAACGTTACTCGGCTACTTCGTCGACGGGAAAAACACGAAACGCGTCATCTCGTTCTTATTGATTCTCTCGTCCTTGATCGTCACCGCGATGGGACTCTTGATGAGTGCCGGTGGAAGTCCGGTCGGTCTCTTGATGGTCCTTTGGGGACTCAGCGGGTTCTTCCAATCGGTCGGAGGACCGTCGTCGTACTCGACGATCGCCCGCTGGACACCGTTTGAAAAACGTGGGCGCTACCTCGGCTTCTGGAACGTTTCGCATAACATCGGTGGAGCAATTGCCGGTGGTCTCGCACTGTGGGGAGCGAACGTCTTCTTCAACGGGAGTGTCGTCGGGATGTTCATCTTCCCTGCTGTGATCGCCCTTGCCATCGGGATCGTCGGTCTGTTCATCGGGAAGGATGATCCGGAGGAACTCGGGTGGAATCGGAGTGAAGAAATCTTCNNAGGATGACCCGGAGGAACTCGGATGGAACCGAAGTGAAGAGATTTTCGAGGAACCGATCGAACCGGAGAATATCGCCGCTGACAGCATGACGAAGTGGCAAGTCTTCAAGACGTATGTCATCTCAAACCCGTGGATCTGGACGCTCTGTATCGCGAACGTCTTCGTCTATATCGTCCGGATCGGAATCGATAACTGGGCACCGCTCTATGTCACGGAACACTTGCACTTCAGCACGGAGAGCGCCGTCAATACGATCTTCTTCTTTGAGATCGGTGCGTTGTGCGGCAGTATGATCTGGGGGTATGTATCCGACTTGCTCAAAGGACGCCGGGCGCTCGTCGCAGCAATCTGTCTCTTACTGACGGCCGTCGCGGTCCTCGGTTATCGTTACGGTACGAGTGAAGTCATGATCTATGCATCATTGTTTGCACTCGGTGCCCTCATCTACGGACCACAACTCTTGATCGGGGTCTCGGTCATCAGCTTTGCACCAAAACAAGCAACGACGGTTACGAACGGAATGGTCGGGACATTCGGTTACTTGTTCGGTGATTCGATCGCAAAAGTCGGTCTAGCAAAAATCGCTGACCCGGAAACGAACGGTCTAACGATCGGTTCGGTCACCTTGCACGGCTGGAGCGACACATTCATAATCTTCAATGCGGCATTATTATTCGGTTTGATCGCCCTTGCGATCGTTGCCGTCGTCGAGGAGAAAAAGATTCGTCGCCTCGGACTGCTGGAGCGTCAAGCGGATAAGTTAAGTTCGTAACAGACACAAGCACCCTCGCCTTATTTAGGAGAGGGTGCCCTTTTTTAATGAGACAAATAAGCAAGCAGAAAACCTTCTTCCAGTTTAACGTGACGAATCGAACGGTAATGGGCATGACGGAAAGGAAAATAGAAGGAAAGATCGACGGTCAGAAGTCGATTTGCATAACGCAGATAAGGTGGACGAATGAGGTAAGTTTCATTAAAGGATTCGGTATCATGAGGACAGACGTCAAAGACTTCGAACGTAATGGTACGTTTATCGACTACCCGCAATTGGAGCGTCAATTCGACCGGTAAGTCACGCTTTAGACCATAACGTGTCAACGGTACAACGGCTTGAAGGTGAAGGTGTGTCGGTCGAATCGTGACACAGATATCTGTCAGCTCTGGAATTTCCTTTGTTAGAACGCTTGCTAAGTCATACTCATCCATACTTGCTGCAAGCGTAAAACGACGAAACGTCTCAATTAAATGGCGCCCCAATTTCATGAAGTAAACTCCTCTCTTATGCTTCTTCCCCTTAGTATAAATGAGAATAAACCTAATTATTCCATATTATTTTTCATTAAAGTAAATTAATTCCTTTAAATTAGAGGTTCTTTTAAAACTATACGATTCACGCATGTTTTTGTATCGTTCAGGGAACTTTTAACATGTCGACCTATCGTGTTTTCCGAAAGGAGTTTTATGATGTCATACTTATCCGGATTTCCGTCATCTTATTGGAAGCAAAGTACACCAGCCACTTCTTATCCCACTTTGGATCAAGATGCGAAGCATGATGTCGTCATCATCGGGGCTGGTATTGCTGGGCTCGTCACGGCCATACAACTGACTGAACGAGGATATAATGTCGCCGTGATTGAAGCCGGTGACGTCGCTGCTGGCACGACGGGTTATACGACGGCGAAAGTTTCCTCGCAGCACGGTTTAATCTATGACACGTTAATCAAAACGGTCGGTGAAGAATCGGCGCGACTGTATTATGAAGCAAATGAAGAAGCCATCACGTTTTTACGTCATCAGGTGGAACGACTCGACATTGCGTGTGAACTTGAAACGCAGGACGCGTATCTCTACGTTGCGACATCAAAAGAGCAAGCGATGGAACGAGAAGTAAAAGCCTATGAACGATTGGGATTGAACGGTGGCGAGGCGACGCAAGAAGTTCGGGATAAGTTGCCGTATGATGTCAAACGTGCTGTCGTCTTGCGCGAGCAAGCGCAGTTCCATCCCGTCAAATACCTTCAAGGACTCGCCCGACAAATCGTCCACCAAGGGGGTGCCTTATATGAACAGACACGTGCTGTATCGCTCGAATCGAACCGAACGCCTACTGTTGTCCTTGAAAATGGACATCGGATTGAAGCGAAGAAAGTCGTCATCGCGACCCATTTTCCGTTTCATGACTTCAAAGGCTTGTACTTCTCAAAACTTGAAGTCCATCGCTCGTATATCGTATCGGGTCAGGTCGATGAGACGTTTCCGGACGGGATGTTTATGAGTGCCGATCAACCGAATCGTTCTCTGCGTCACACACGGACAGAAGACGGTCGTCTGCTTGGTCTCTTCGGCGGTGAGAATCATCTATCTGGTCACGAGACAGAGACGATGCAGCGGTATCAGCATCTTGCGGATTTTGCAAAGCATGAATTTCACGTCGAATCGTTCGGACAGTTCTGGTCAGCACAAGACTTGATCACGCTCGACAAAATCCCCTACATCGGACAGATGACGCCAAATGATCCGAACGTGTTCGTCGCGACCGGTTTTGCGAAGTGGGGGATGACGAATGGTATCGCGGCCGGACTGTTACTCAGCGACTTATTGACGGGAACACCAAACCGTTTTCGGCATCTGTTCGATCCGAATCGTTCGAAGCTAAAAACAAAGGATGCGACGCAGTTCGTCAAGAACAATGCGGACGTCGCGATCGAACTGGTCAAAGGAAAGCTGACGAAAGCGCGTCGCAGTGCCGACGAGTTACAACCGGACGAAGGTGGACTCGTGACGCATCACGGAAAAACAGTCGGTGGTTACCGGGATCCGGAAGGAAAGCTTCATCTCGTCTCGACGACCTGTACTCATATGGGATGCGATACGAAATGGAATGAGGCGGAACGATCATGGGATTGTCCGTGTCATGGTTCACGATTCGGTCCGACAGGAGAGGTGCTAGAAGGACCAGCCGTCAACCCACTCAAATCGATCGAGTAAGCAGAGACGCTTGTCTCTGCTTTTTTAATTTTAAAAATAAACCGTGGACGATTTATGATATGTGATATAATTACCTGGTAACAAAAATATTTTAGCGCTAAACAATTAGAGTGCCGCTTTTGAATCGTGTTGTAGAGGCACCGTCACGACCACCGCTCACTGGTTTCATACTTTAGTTTCACTATTTTACTTAGCGTCGTGAACGCTGAAACAACCCGAGGAGGAAGCACCACTATGAGTAAAGAAAAGATTGCCCAGCTGCGCAAACATGTATCGCCGTTTGAGAAGGCGGACATCAAAGCCAGCGTCCGGCAGATGATCAACACGATCCTGCCATTTCTCGTCCTATGGTTTCTGGCATATGAGGCCATGAAGCTATCTGTGTTTCTCGCGATCCCACTTGCGATTCTCGCTGCAGGATTCGTCGTCCGGATGTTCATCATCTTCCATGATTGTACCCATGGTTCATTCTTCAAAAATAAGAAGGCGAACGCCATCGTCGGGACGATCACGGGGATTTTGACGTTATTCCCGTATGAGAAATGGAAACGGGAGCACTCGATCCATCACGCATCAAGTGGGAATCTTGACAAACGCGGTGTCGGTGACATCTGGGTCATGACGATTGAGGAGTATATCGAAGCATCACGTTTCACACGTCTCAAGTATCGTCTGTACCGGAATCCACTCGTCATGTTTGGTCTTGGACCACTCTTGTTGATTCTTGTCTCGAGCCGCTTCAACCGGAAGGATGCTCGCAAAAAAGAACGTATCAACACACACGTCATCAATGCGTCGCTCGTCGTCTTATACGGTATCCTGATCTACTTCATCGGCTGGCAAGCCTTCCTGATCATCCAAGGCACGACGATGTTCACAGCAGGTGTCCTCGGAATCTGGTTATTCTACGTCCAACATACGTTCGAAGACTCGTACTTTGAGGATGAGAGCGAATGGGATTATGTCAAGGCAGCAATCGAAGGCAGTTCGTATTACGAGCTACCGAAGGTCTTACAATGGGTGACCGGAAACATTGGATTCCATCATGTTCACCATCTCAGTCCACGTGTACCGAATTATCATCTTGAAAAAGCACATGTCTCGACGCCACCGCTTCAGAAGGCGACGAAGATCGGTCTCTTCTCAAGTCTGAAATCGCTTCGGTATAAGCTATACGATGCGAAAAACAAAACGTTCGTGACGTTCCAAGATATCAAACACCTCTTACGCGAGCCGAAACCGTCATCGTTGTAAGCTTTTCACCTCATCCATATGGATGGGGTGTTTTTGTTGTATCAGTTGTAAAAGAGGGAATGAAGAGTAAATGAGAGCAGTGTATGTCCGTCTTTTGGCGTATGTTCACGATAAGCATCCATGGTAGGATGTACAAAGAGAAAGGAGCGTGCATGATGCGCCGTATACCCATTGCTGCTTATGTAGGAGGAGCTATCTTACTTTCCTTATTCGTTTTCAGTTCGATGACCTATCAGCAACAATCCCTGATTCCATTTTTGACGCAACATATGCCGCTCGACTGGGTCTATGCGTTTTCGTTCGTGTCGTTCCATTATGAAGTTCCGATCAGCGTCGCGTCACTCGGACCTGCAGCCTTCCTTGAATTCTTCATTCGGAAAGGCATGCATGCCAGTCTGTTCTTCGTCCTCGGGGTCAGTCTCGTTCATTTTTTGCGCGGTCGAGGGTACGCAGCGTTACCAGCTGCTTTCTTTGCCTTCACGACAGCGATGACGATCGGTGTGTTGGATGAGTTCCATCAATTGTTGACGGGCGGACGAACACCACTCGTTGGAGACGTACTGATCGATGGTAGTGGTGCACTCGTCGGCATCGTCTTATACACTGTCATCCGTCTCTATTTGAAAGCCGATCGGATCGTTCGCGAACAAGAACAACAGCACGCATGAAAATAACCCATCGTCCCAATCCTAGGATTGAGGCGATGGGTTATTTTAGCGATTAGAACCGTTGTACCCACTCGATTTTGTACTGAGTGCGTCCGTATTCTCTTCTTAACATGTTGTCGGCTTTTTTTCGTGCTGTCGTATGATCGCCTGCTCGAACATTCAATCGATCCGTGTCGATGATCTCATCTCCGCGTAATACGTGATACTGGACGGTATAGTCCTTTTTCATGAAATTAAATAATCCCAAGTTCTTCACTCCCATATTCTTCTTCCTGTTAGTTATTATATGGGATTCCAAATTTTTCTGCAATATAAAAGAGTGACTATTGTACCACCTATCAATAAATAGTTAATGGTTCGAATGACAGGTTGCTTTATTGTGTGAATTGCGTATAAATGCTGAAAAATCAACAAAAATCACTCTAAAATAGAATTTTAGAAATTTTATTACATAAATAATGAATATTAAGGAAAAAAGTTACGTTATCAAGATATGTTCGAAAATATAAGTTGTCTGAATATTCTTTTGGTATGTCAGGAAAGGATTCCCTTGGAACTTTGATGGAATAACCGTTAAGATAAGAAGGGATAAAAAAATACAATGAACCAAACGATAAATGAAGGAGATGACGTATGGAGCAGGAGACGAATGAACGAATCGATCCCGCACAACGGATCAGGAAAGCAGTGACACGAAAAGAGACCGCTTATTTCAGTTTGTTATTAGGCGTCGCTATTTTGACAGTGGGTGGCATCATCGGCTTAGTATTTGAAACAGGCGAGAGCGGTATTTATGCTATGTTCGCGCTAGTGATCCTGCTGTTATTACTCTGGTTACGTCAATGGCGACGAGTATCGCGGATTCGAAGTGAAGGGGTTCGCTTGAGTGCGAAGCAGTTCCCGGAGTTATTCGAGCAAATCGGCATGCATACAGAACAATTGCAGCTGTGGCGGATTCCAGAAATCTATTTCCAGAACGATGTGAAACGACCATATGTCATCGGATTATTTCAAAAATATTTGATCGTCCTTCCGACGTCATATTTGGAATTGACAGAGGTACGACGGTTCCAGTTACTGCTTGAACTTGCACGCATTAAACGAAATCATCAAGAAAAGCAGGTGTTGCTTTGGATCGGAAGCTGGGTTCCATTTTTACGTCCGGCTTACACGCGGGCATGCGAACGGACTCGTTATCAGATGGTTCTACCGCTTGTATCCAACCAGTGTGCCCGGCAAGCGATCTTTGAGGATATTCTCGGACCAACACTTCTTGCGACGACGGATATCGTTTCCTATACAGCGGAGAAGCGTCAGCAACGGACGTTTTCTGTCTTATTGTATGAGAAGCTACAGACCAATCTATCCATGCTGGAACGGCTTCGCTTGACGGGTGAACCGCTCAATCAACCCCGTCCTTTCCTACGTTATAGTCAAGGAATCATCATCACGCTTAGTGTTCTGACGGTCATGTTCTTCGTCAGTGCAGGGGCAGGGATCTTGCTGAACGAAGCGGGAACGCAAACGGCAGCCAGTAACGATATGGCGACGACAAAAACAAACGATCAGGATTTAAATGAGACGGAATTGATGGCAGCGATTCAAAAAGGAAAGCTTGAAGATATCCATCGCTTGATCCCGGAAAGTGATATGAAAGCAGTCGATGCAGATGGGGATACAGCACTGCATTATCTCGGTTACCGGAAGTCGAGCAAGGGGCTTGAATCGATCTTCAAGGAACTGCTAGAAGCAGGGAGTGATGTCGATGCCGTCAATGACTTTGGCGAGCGACCATTCATTACAGCTGTCTTCAGCAATAACGATGAACTCGTCGATCTGTATTTGAAACGAGGCGAGAAAATCAACCAACAAGATGACGATCAGTTCACGCCGCTTCATCATGCTGTCGAGGGTGAGGGGAAACAGACAGTCAAGCTATTGCTCGAGCGCGGTGCCGACCCGTCGATCAAAAATGCGGATGGCTTCACGCCGCTGATGATGGCACAGGAGTATGAACTCGATGAAATCATTGATCTGTTGAAACAGCACTCCGCGCAAACGTTATAAAACAACAACCGCAGGCTCTCTCGAATGGATCGAGAAGACCTGCGGTTGTGTGTTGTATTGAATTAGTTTGGTAATTTTGATGTGTCGACGATACGACCTTCGATCTTGTAATTGACTTCGCCAAGTGATTTCGTGAAATCACGTAGGTTTTCCCAGTCAGAGAGACCGAGGTCCGTGACACGGCCTTCTTCATAAGCCGTTGCGAATGGTGTGAGACCATCGCCGCCTTTAGCTGTGAAGGCATTCGTTGCGAGAACATAAGTCTTCGCTGGATCAATAAGATCGTACGTGTCACCATTTTTGACTTCGATCTTCGTGACGCGCTCTCCAGCTGTTTTCGTGCTGTCGTATTCGAACTTCATACCCGAGACGTGGAGGAAACCACCGTTTTCTTTTGGCGCAACCCCAACACTGATTTCAAGAAGATTCTTGATTTCTTCACCGGTCATCTTCGCTGTCGCGAGCGTGTTACCGAATGGAAGCGTCGTTAAGACTTCACCGACAGTAAGTGGTCCGGCATCAATGGCAGCACGGATCCCTCCACCGTTTTGCATCGCGATGACTGTATCCTTATTGTATTCTTTCGCTTTTTTGAGCATACCATCCGTGATCAAGTTTCCAAGAGCCGTTTCACTGTTGCGGACACTGATTTCGCCACGTGGGTTTGGAAGGGCATTAACGATATTCGCACCGACTTCTTCGTTTTTCAACTCAGCGATTTGATCTGCATATGGCTTAAGGATTTCAGCCGCACGCACATCTTCTTTTGCTGTAGAAACATCAATCAATGAACCGTTATACTCAGTCAATTTTCCTTTATAGTCGAACGTCAAATCAAGATTTCCGAGGAAATCACCGTATTGGTAGGCTTGAGCGATGATTGTCGGTTCTGTTTTGCCTGGAACGACTGTCTCATCAACGACGACCGGTTTTTCAAGTTTCGTGTGCGAGTGACCGCCGACGATGACATCAATCCCGTCGACATTCCGTGCGAGCAATTGATCGTTATCGATTGCTTCGTTGTCATCAAAACCGATGTGTGTCAATGCTACGATTTTATTGACGCCACGATCTTCAAGCTTTTTGACAGCAGCTTTAGCGCTAGCAATATAGTTTGCAAACGCAACCGTACCTGGGCTTGCGATATCTTTCGTCTCTTCTGTCGTCAGACCGAAGAAACCGATTTTTTGACCTTTGTATTCCTTGATGATGCCTTGATAAATCTTGCCGCGCTCCGGTCCTGCAGTGATTGTTTTCTTTTGTAGACCATTGAACGACTTATTTTTGCTGAAATCGACGTTCGCCGTGATGAACGGGAATTTTGCAGCCGTGACGAAGTTTTTCAAGGCGATGTTATTGTCAGTATCCCCAAGATCGAACTCGTGGTTACCGAACGTCATCATATCGTATTTCATATAGTTCATCAGTTCAAGATCCGCTTGACCGAGGAACTTGTTGAAGTAAAGTGTCCCAGAGAAGACATCACCTGCATCTAAGAGAAGCGATGGTTTACCTTCTGCACGGTAAGCTGCGCGAAGTTCTTTGATGACTGTCGCACGTTTTGGTGTCTTATCGAGGTTCGCGTGCGTATCGTTCGTGTGCATCAAACCGATCGAGAAGTCATCCGTGTTGACGTCGAGAACTGTGATTTTTGCTTTTAATGTAATTGTCTTTCCGAGGCGTGTATAACTTGCGACCGCATATTTCACACCCGCTTCGCTCGTATCGACCTTCGACCAACGGACTGGTTTGTCATAGATACGACCTGTCGCGTAGAGAACAGCCAATGTTTTTGGCAATTCTGGCTTTTGATCAACGTAAATCGTTTGATCCGCGACTTTCTCGACGAACTTCACTGCATAGTTCTGGATGTAGATCTTGACTTCGATTGGATTCTTTTTCTTACCGTATGTGCCTTTGACCGTTTGGTAACGGTTGAACGCATGGCGATCGTAAGATTTCCATGTGATCTTCTCACCTTTATATGTAGCAGGGAGTTTGACCGGAGCACCTTTCGTGAAGACGAGTGACTTGAGTTTGACCGTTTTGACTTTGACATGCGTTGCAGCCGAAACTGTCGTTTGGGCAACCGGCACGATTGCCGATGTCGTCAGGGCGACAGCCACAGCTGCCGCGTAAAGCGGTTTTGATTTGTACATACGTAAAAATCCTCCTTCAAGAGTGGGGTATGAATGCAAGGTCGTGATGCGATCGTTAACCTCTTCTTCTACTATAAAGGGTTCGGAAAGCTTCGTGGGATGAACCTTTTGTAAATAACGTAAATTCTTAGGTCCGACAACATGACAACCTACGGGAGTCGTTCGTTTGATAGGATTCAAATCCGAACGTTCGCTTTCTCAATCAGATGATAACGCTTTCATTATATCTTGTCTTGAATAAAAATGAAACGAAAGAATATGAACAATCGTTAAACATTCCCATTAAATGTCGATTTTTTAGTGGTCCAAAATTGCTAAATATTGTATGATGTCAGTATACAAGTAGTTCGGATGAAAAGGGGCAACGCTGGATGAATGATAAGGTTCGAGGAGGCGTTCTTGTCGGCATTATTTTTGTGATTACGGTTCTCCTCGTATGGGGACTCGCTTCTCCACCGACGACGATCGAATTTCCACATTTTAATCATGCGTAAAGGAAACAAACTAGGAGATGATCGGTGGTTACCCGCCGGTTTTTTCGTGTCTGAAAAACTACAGTTTGGTGTCGGTTCGTCCAATACATTGACACGCTTTTTCCCGATGGCTAGAATTGATTAAGTGTATATAGGAAGTATTGCTTCTATCATGCACGAGTAAACGAAGAAGGAGGCGAGTCAGAATCGACCGGGCAAGGTCCCGTTCACGCGGAGGGAGCGTTCGTTTGAGCAATCGCGGACGGCATCCGTCTTTTTTGAGTGGAATCAACGAATATGAAAATAAAATACATGTATCATGAATCGGAAGGAACTTACACTTATGCTGAAAGAAATGAGAAGTATCATCCGGGAACAGGTCGATAATTTCCCCCTGATTCGCCGGTTGGCGCGATATGAAATCAAATCAGCGCATGCAGAGCAACGCCTTGGCCTTTTATGGGAGCTCCTCAATCCCGGTCTCCAAATCTTCATCTACTGGTTCGTCTTCGGGGTCGGTCTTCGCGGAAATAGAGACGTCGATGGAAACATTCCGTTCATCGTTTGGCTCCTTTGCGGAATCGTCGTCTGGTTCTTCATCAACGATGCGTTGCTTCGGGGATCGAATTCGATCAACAGCCGTCTCGCGATGGTAACGAAGATGCGTTTCCCGATGAGTGCGATTCCATCGTATGTCATCTTGTCACGGATGTATCAACATTTTGCGATGCTTGCCATCGTCATCGTCGTCATCATTGCAAACGGCATTCCGATCACATGGAAACTGCTTCAATTGCCGTATTATATGATCGCCACATACATTTTCGTCTATGCATTCTCGCTTTGCTTTTCGACACTCGTCACACTCGTCAAGGACATCCAGCTCTTCTTGCAATCGATGATGCGGATGCTCTTTTATATGACACCGATCCTTTGGAACATCGAGCGGTTCCCGGACGTCTTACATGGGGTCCTCCGCTTGAATCCGGTCTACTATCTCGTCGAGGGATACCGGGCGAGCTTGCTCGGCGGACATTGGGTCTGGCAAGAATGGCCAACGGGTCTGTACTTCTGGAGTGTCACGCTCCTCTTATTCTCAGCCGGAACGTTCTTGCACATCAAGTTCCGTAAATCATTCACTGAGCTCGTTTAAGGGAAGGAAATCGCCATGTCTATGATTAAACTCGACCATGTCACGAAACGCTTCGACATGGTCACGACTACGAAAGAAAAATTCAAGCTCTTGTTCAAAAATCAAAGCAAGAGCGTTAAAACATTTACAGCTTTACGCGATATCTCACTTGAGATCGGAAAAGGAGAAGTCGTCGGTCTCGTCGGAATCAACGGTTCGGGTAAATCGACGCTCTCGAACCTGATTTCAGGGATCATCTACGCGAACGAAGGAAACGTTGCGATCAACGGAGAAGTCGCGATCATCGCCGTATCCCAAGGATTGAAGAACGTGCTGACAGGACGTGAGAACATTCGCTTGAAATGTCTCCTGCTTGGGATGGACGACGCGGAAATCGAACGTCGAATGCCTGGAATCATCGATTTCGCGGATATTGGTGACTTCATTGATCAGCCAATCAAGAAATACTCGAGTGGGATGAAGTCACGACTTGGCTTCGCAATCGCCGTCAATGTCGATGCCGACATCTTGATCGTCGATGAAGCATTATCAGTCGGTGACCAAACCTTCTATAACCGCTGTATCGATAAGATGAACGAGTTCAAGGACGAAGGCAAGACGATCATCTTCGTCAGTCACTCGCTCTCACAAATCAAGAGTTTCTGTGAGCGTGTCGTCTGGCTCGAATACGGTCAAGTGCGACTCGACGGGACGACGAAGGATGTCTTACCGGAATATAAGAAGTTCCTCGCAGAATATAAGAAATGGTCAAAAGAGGAACAACATCAATACCGTCGCGATCGCTTGAAGGAACAAGCAGCAAATGCGCGGTCCGGAAAAGAAAACGTCGATGCTGACGTCAACGTAAAACATCCTGGCTGGATTTTATCAGGTCTCGGATTACTCGCGATTGCGGCAGGTAGTTTGATGGTCATTGACGAGACACCGTCTTTGACGAATCTTAGCGACGCAATCATGAAGTTCTTCTAACGTTTTACCAGATGCCTCTGTGCATCTGGTTTTTTTGTGCCAAAAGAGTAGGAATCCTGAAACGGAGTGGAGAAAACTAGTAAGTGAGAGAAGAAATATCGGAAGAGGATGCGAATGCATTAAAAAAACGGAGTCGAGGACTCCGTTTTCATCAGGTTTGTGAGCGATCCATATACGTTTTGACGCGTGGTGCTTCATATATGGCGAAGCGTTCTAAGAGACGATCCGGATCCGACTCGACGATCAGCATCGCTCGGTGTTCGGGAATCAAGAATCCTTGACGTTCCATCGTGTCGAACAGGGCAATCAAGGGGTCATAGTACCCGTCAATGTTGAGTACACCGCACGGTTTTTCATGCAGACCGAGTTGGGCCCACGTGAAGACTTCGAAAAACTCTTCCATCGTTCCGGGTCCGCCTGGAAGAATAATGAAGCCATCGGCCAGCTCTGACATCTTTGCTTTCCGCTCGTGCATCGAGTGGACGAGGTGCAATTCAGTCAGTTCCGGGTGTGCTAATTCCTTTTCTTGTAGAAAGTGGGGGAGGACACCGATCGCTTGACCTTGAGCCGTAAGCGTAGCATCCGCGACAGCTCCCATCGTTCCAACGCGGGAACCGCCGTATACGAGTCCGATGCCGTGAGCGGCGATCGCTTGACCAAGCTTCCCGGCAGCCTCGCGAAAGACGGGATGCGCGCCATCTTTAGAACCACAAAACACTGCAAGTCTATTCATGAACAGAACCTCCTTTGTTATTGTCACCATAGCATATTCGGTGAGCGGACGGCAGAGGAGACCAGGAAGGAGATCGGTATGCGACCACGTACGATCGTTTGGCTCGTCCTAATTATCGCAGCAATCAATTTGGGACTTGGGATATGGATGCCGGATACGTCGACTCGGACAACAATTAGTTCGATACTACTAGGTGTGATTCTCATACTCGGTATATTTTATGTCATCGCGTTACGACAATCATCAAAATAAAGAGAGCTGGTTCGACTCGTATGAGTTGGACTAGCTCTCTTTTTGTCTGTTACGAAATTTTATCATAGTTAAATATTCAGAAAAATCTATTTTCATACACAAGTTCTACATATTGATGGGTGATTTGTAAAAAAAATGCAGTATTCGGGACATATGACCCGCGCCAAAAGTAATAGAAAGTGAAAATAATGTGTAAAATACCATAAATATTCGTATTCGAATATTCAGAGGGGGTCTAAGGTTATATGATGTTGTTACGAAGCCATACGAAAAATAATAGGAGGTTAACTATATGAAATTGAGTAACAAAATAGTTATAGGATTAGGGGCACTCCTATTGAGTGTCGGCGTTGCGAATACTAACCTTACAAATGATCAAAATCAATTTGCTAAAAAAGATTTACCGTACGAATACT
>NZ_DJUM01000038.1:22946-60340 GCF_002440475.1 Exiguobacterium sp. UBA6282
AAAAGATTTGCCATATGAATATAGAATCGTTAGCAATAAAGCATAAAATTTAGACTAGATATTCTGATTTGTTTTCTAGTATGAAATACTGATATTCCTTCATCTTTAGTAAATCGAAAAAAACGAGAGCACGCTGATATGAAAGTTTTATTCGTTGATGATGTTCATGCGCATTAAAGCGCTCTAAACAAGCGCCTTGTTGATAATAAAGCTGTCCAAGCATTGACATGTCTTTATATTTCAAACTTTGTTCAATGCCTTCTTCAATGACTTTTAAAGCGTAGTTAGGTTCTTTCAATTGTAAAAGTGTTTTAGAGAAGTTATATAAAATACGAATACGATCTAAAACTAATTCTTCATTTTCAAAGTCTAAATCAATTAATTCTTCATAAACTTTCCTGCTATGAGTAAAGTTTTTATTTTCAGAATATAGATTCGCAATTGCTGATTTTATTCGAATTATCATACTTGGTGAATAAAAAATTGAAGAGTATTTTTCAGACAGTTGACGTAAGACTACAATACAAGTTCTGTAGTCAGTCATATTTAACTTATGAGCTGAAATACTATTATAGTAGTTAAGCAACAATATGACTTCTTCATCTATATTTGGTTGCTCTAACTTAGATTTAGTCTCATAGTAAATTTTATCAAATTCGTTATTTCGAAACTTTTTTAATAATTGTTCATCTAATTGATAAAACGCTTCACGATAATTGGCATGATCAAAGAATGAAGAAAAAGGAACTTGTAGTTTTTTAGATAGTGCAAAGAGAAGCTCAACCGTTGGTGAATGGGTACCACTCTCGATCTTACTGATCTCTGCTTGACTGCAAATTCCGTTTGCTAAATCTTTTTGTGTCAGATTATGTTTCTTTCGCAGTCGGCGTAATGCTAAGCCGATTTGCGGTGACATGAATTGATCCATCGGCTCCTCGTCCTTTCGTGAAGATTGAACTGGTACAGGGTACCAATTTCTATTATAGAAGCGAATGGAACGGGATACCACTGATTTACTTGATTTCGTATCAATGTTTCAACGACCATCTCACTTGATTCAGAAAGGGGTACAACCATGACACTCATATTAAAAGAAACGCGACGTAACATGACTTCTTGCGCTTGGTGTCTCAATCCTGCTACCGTCTCCGTCGCCCCCCTCGCTCATCGGGAAATGGACCGGACTAATACGAAACCAAAAGCAACTATCAAATCGGCTTAATACACAAAAAAAGGACTTCATTCGGATCGTAGAGAATGAAGCCCTTTTTTCAATCACTTGAAGAGAAAGGAGAGAGGACATGATCGGATTATCACTTTTATCGGAACAAGACGGCTGGTTACAACGTTCCTTGCCATCCCTCGCGATGCAGACTTTTTGTGAGGCACATCGTATTTCAATCGATGCCTTTGATTATGATACGCATACGTTTCATGATTTACTCGATTACATGGATTTTCAGGAATATGAGCACTACGTCTTCGTCCTCCAAGGAGAAGGGGAGCGTACATTGCGTCTCGTTGCCTATTTGCAACACGAGATGCTACACGTCCAGTTTCATTTGATCCGGCAGAACGGGGAGGTTCTGTTCGGTCAACCGGATTTCCTGAACGGTCTCTTCTTACCGCAGGAAGAGATACGGGTTTCGGCATCCGTTCCAGCAGTCCATCATGCTCTCCTTTCGTTGATGACGGGTGTCTATCCGGCATCCGTGCCGCACCATCCGCAACCGCTGCGTCATATCTATATCGAGGACAGCTCATTGTTGGACCGGATTCCAGTAGACAGTTTTCAATTGATGACGATCAATAGTGTCATCTATTTTGACCATCCGATGCGGCACGATCTGCCGATCATCGAACTGATGAGTCGGACTCCGATTTTGTTGACGTTCTCAGACGGTTTATCTCCGTCACTTGCGTCACAGCTGACAGTTTTATCTCGCGACGCACTTGCCGAGCGGTTACAAGACTGGCAGCAAACGGGGTGCATTCCAAACGATCAATCGATGGGGATTCTCGATTATGCGACATTAAGCGGATTACGCGTCTCGCATCGCCTGTTCTTTTTTGCGGACGGGATTTACGCTGATCGACAAAAAACGATTCAGTTGAGTGCGGATATTTCAATCGATATTGAATGTCTTCGAGAACAGCAATCTCAACCGGAGGCGCTCGCGTCGCAAACGGAACTGGAATTGTTTCCGTTGTTGTATCAACTGGCAGGATCGTTTAAAGGGACGAGCCGTTTCATCACCCCTTACTCGGATCTTGAATTACCCCGTACGTCTGGACGGATTGGACCGTTAACATTGATCGGCATTCAAAATGAGGAAGGGTGTTTTGCGTTCGATCGAACGACGTTACGCCTGTTCGAGACGAACGAAGCATTCCTCTGGATTTTAGAAGCGGATCAAAAGGAACAATTCGACGTGTTGCCAGAGCGACTCGGCGCAGACTATGCGGAAGCGATTCAGCATTACAAGGAGTTGATGTATCATGGGTGAGGTCTTATTTGGTCCGTTTTTGCGTAAAGGTAGCTACTCCCGCGTCCAAGTGCTCGATCATGTCCAGGGAGATGAACGATTTGGTCGATTGTACCAAGAAGCACAACAGTTAAATGAAGTCGATGAGTTGATGCTCTATCGACGTTATATACAAAAAGGAGAGCGGATCCTGTTTCATGGAACGTTTGATCCATCCCTGTTTAATCTTTTATCGGACGAGGGGTATGACCTTTATCTGATCGAACCGGAAGCTTCGCGGACGAAGCAAATCGCGGAGGCGTATCAGCATAAGGTTTATGGATGGAGTCATGACGTGACGGACGTCGTCGGACCTGAGTATTTTGACCGGATCATCTTACCGGGAACGACGATTTTACGTTATACGCGTGGGGAACTGCTGTTGTTCTTCCGCAACATCCGTCAGTTGCTACGACCGAGCGGACGCTTGCTTGTGTCCTTGTATCACATCGATCACCTGAAATCAATTGTCCATCCGATTGCGACACGACGCTTTCAAAAGACATTACTTTTCTATGGCTATCACATCGATGGGGAGCGTCTTTTGTTCAACGCTTATCTCAAATCCGGACAAGAGGAAAAAGTCAGTTATGCGGTCGAATATCTATACGAACCAAAAACGCTGTTTGAATTTGCGACGTTATCGCGTTATCATGGACAATTTCTATATGAAGGAAAGACAATGATGGTATTGGAGTTCGAAAAACAATAAGTACAAAATATAATGTAATAATAAAATAAAAAATATATGTAATATATTGGTTTGAATAGGTCTAAAGACTGGGTAATGAGATACAGTAGTTTCCTTTGCATGATTCAAAGTACATCATAAGAAAGAGGAGCCGGATGTATCATGGAAAATCAGAGCGGAAGTACCTTTCAACAAAGTTGTCTATCGTTCATTGAGACCTTGTTTCCAGACGAACCTTTTCATTTCTTAGAAGAATCGAAAGCGTTGGACGCCTTTGGTTATCCCGGTCGTCAATTGTTTTTCTCTTCATCTGCCCGTACTTTGAAATTCACTGTACTCGAGCAGGCGCATAAGCATTACGCACGTGTATTCGTATCCGAGAAAACAAGCGAAAATACGTTTTTTCGTCAGTTATTAGAAGCAACATATGACGACAATCAATTATACATCGATCATATCGTCCAAACAGAATAAAAAAAGAGATCAAAATCAGCTGATTTTGATCTCTTTTTTACGCTTCGATAGAAGAAAGACCCCGCTTTAATGCTTGATCAATGGACGTTGCCATCTCATCCCGGACAGGTGATGAGACGAGTCGACCATCAAAATAGATTTCCTTCGATAGACTGAGATGAACCAGTAAATCTTCAAGAATGAGCTTTAGATCAAGCGGTTGCGATGGTTCAAGCGCTTGTTGCATGAATTCACTCAATGAAGGATGTTGTACATACTTCGGATCGATGAGATCAATGATCGTCGTGTCTAAAGCAAGAGCCAATCGTTCCAAAACTTGAGCAGAGGGAATGCGCTGACCACGTTCGTAAGCGGAAATGTCCGTTGCTGATTCACCACACCGTTCACCTAAAAATTTTTGAGTATACTTGTGTTGTTTGCGCAATTGCATAATTTTTTTACCTAGTGCACGATTCATGGCACTCCACTCCTATTCTCCAGCTCATTCTTTATAGTACTAATTAACCACTTTCATTATAAAAGAAACCTGATAAATGTAAAATATCGTTTTTCAAGGAAACTAAAAAAATGAACTGGGTTAAAATAGAAATTGATTTTCGGAGATAATCGCCTATCGTTTCTGTCCGTGCTATTCTAAAGTGATATCACATAAGGGAGTGTCTTCATGAAAAAAATCACCTGGTCCGGCTATGTCGTCTTTGCCGTCCTATTGATCCTCTTCATCTCAAGTTCGATGCCTTATCAGGCACAATCGATCAAACCTGGTCTATCTCGCTATATCCCATTAGGATTCGTCGATCATCTGCGATTCATCTCCTTCTCGTATCATGGAGAAGTCAGTGTAGCGGCGCTCGGACGCAGTGGATTCATTGAATTTTTCATTCGTAAAGCAGCGCACGTCTCGACGTTTCTCGTATTAGGTATCGGTTTGATTGATTTGACGCGTCGTCGTTTGACACCGGGTCTTGCCGTCTTGTTCGCTTATTCATTAGCAATCACCATCGCTGTGTTTGATGAGTTTCATCAAATTTTAACGGGTGACCGGACTGGTCTCGTCCAAGATGTGTTACTCGACGGAACTGGAGCATTGATCGGAATCGGATGCTATCTGCTCGTTCGTAGGAAAAAAGTACAGCGCCAAGCAGGAAGTCTTTCTTTCTGGCACGAAAAGAAAAGGCATCACTTTTAACGAAGGAGATGGCCCTATGAAGACTGCCCATTTGTTGATGACAAGCGTCGGTCGCCGGACGAAACTGGTCGAGTACTTCGTTCGTGAGATGCCGGACGGTCACGTCAGTACTGCGGATTGTAATCCACTTGCACCGGGTCTTTATATGACGGAGCGTCATCATCTTGTCCCGCGCATCGACGCACCGGGGTATATCGATCATCTACTAGAGTTGTGTCAGCGGGAAGGCGTAACGGCGCTGTTGTCATTGATCGATCCCGAACTGGAGTTGCTCGCAGCGGCAACAGAACGATTTGAAGCGATCGGTGTCACGGTCCTTGTCTCACCGATGGATGCGTGCCAGTTATGCTTTGATAAATACGCTATGTATACGTATTGTGTCACGGAAGGGATTGCCCATGCACGAACATATGCGACACTCGACGCATTTAAAAATGCGCTCACGCAAGGGGAAGTCGCATTTCCAGTCTTCGTAAAACCACGTAACGGCAGTGCTAGTCTTCATGTCCAGGTTGTCTCCTCCCTTCAGGTCGTCGAAGGATTGTTCGCTGTCCATCCGAATTTATTGATTCAGGAATACTTAAGAGGACAAGAACTTGGCGTTGATGTGTATGTCGATTGGCTGACGCATGAAGTGACGGATATCTTCATTAAGGAGAAACTCGTCATGCGCGCAGGAGAAACGGATAAGAGTCGCTCCGTCAAACGCGACGACGTCTTTGAATTGATTGAGCAGGTCTTAGCGGGAACTCGTCTCGTCGGTCCACTAGATTTTGATCTGTTCGATGTGGACGGAACGCTCTACTTATCGGAAATCAATCCACGATTTGGTGGGGGGTATCTTCATGCCTATGAATGTGGGGTCAATTTTCCGAAAGCGATCCGAAACAATCTCCACGGGCAACGCAATCCTCGACGAATCGGGGCGTATACGGAAGACATCTATTTGTTGAAGCACGATACGGTGACACTATTGCCGGCATCTCTACTTGAGCAGATCAAAAAATCATGATACGCACGAAAAAGGAGTGATCCGGTAACATACCGGGTCACTCTTTTTTAGATGGAAGAAAAGGATTAGGAAAGAGAAACGCGTGCACGCTTGAGGCATTGCACGGCGGAGGTCCAGCTGCCGAAGAGGGCGTTGATCGTCGAGGTGCTCGGAACCGAGCGACCTTCTGCCCATTTTCGGTAATGGATGATGCTGAGAGAAGGTAATTCTTCTTGTGCCTGCCGCAGTGCTTCAAGGACGTCTTCTTCGACCCATTTCCGGCGAGGTGGAGCGATGTCAAGGCAAGCGAGAGCATCTGCCCACGAACCATATTTACGGGCAATCGTCGCGACGGTCGGATGTCCATTTTCCTGTGCCCAAATCGCATACGTCTGTGTTGTCAGACGCGGAAGGACATCGGAAGCTTCAAGTAAAGCAGTGATGATCCGTTCTTCCGTCATCGAGATGGAGCGTGTCATCTCGATCTGTGCTTCTTCAAGCGCGCGTGACCAAGAACCGAAACGTAAGTTGATCAGCGTCAAGGATGGTCCGTGTTTGGCCTTTGCCCACTCCCGGTAGCTATTACTATGGAAGGGATGTAAACGTGTCGATGCTTCCTTGATGAAAGTAAGAATCTCTTCATCTGAAAAATACGGACGGATCGATGAGAGACCAGCGGCTTGGAGTGCTTCACGCCAAGAGCCGAATACATTGATGATCGTCGTGATCGATGGAATGTCTTTTCCGACCGACCAGCGCGCATATGTCTTTGCGTCGAGAGAGGGATATTCGATACTAGCTTCGATCAGGCTATCGATGACTTGTTGTTCTGTCCATTTCTTCATGATGTCATACCCCTTTCGTGTAGGTGCGTCTAGGTGTGGGTACTGTCGTGAGGTGGAAGTCGACGAAGCGACGCATAAGCAAGAAGGCTGAGCCAAATGAAATAAAATCCACTCGGTCTGACGAGAACACTTTCCGTGAATTGGAGTAACCCGAGCCAGCTGGCTAGCAAGAGCGCGAGGAAAGCGAGATCCGTCGTCTGAATGCGAAGCAGTCGATAAAACAAATACAGAAAGACTGCACCGTACAGCAGACAACCGATGAGACCGAATTCGTAGAGAAACGTGATCGGTGTGCTGTGAAATGTATAAAGAATCCGTTCCCCGAGTTGTTCCTGCAGTCCACGCGGGGCACTTCCAATCCCGTGACCGAACCAGAGCGCGTCAGCGGAAGCGTGCCATCCTGCTTGCCAAAGCGTAAATCGTCCGTTAAGACTGAGCAGACGGGGAAGCAGACCTTGAAATGCGAAGACGGCACATAAGATCAGGCTTCCTGTCACATAACAGGCAGCTACCTGCATCCGGCGTCTCGTTCCCGGAACCATTCGAATACTCGTCAAGAGTGCCAGGAGGACGAAGGAGTAGATTCCTGTCTGCGAACCGCTCCTTAGCAAAGCAATGACGATCAGGAGTAAGAAAACAGCGTGCAGAAGACTTTGCCAACGTGGAAAATGTCGCAGTAGATAGAACCAAGCAAGCAGTCCTCCCGGAACGAGCCACGCTGCGAACGTATTCGGATTGTTCATCAGTCCAGCAAGGCGAAGGAATGAACCTTGCTCTCCGACATACAGCTGAGGAAACGACAAAGGACCGATTCGAAGCCATTGTAGGTTTTCGACCGGAACATACTCTGTGCCAAACGAGACGATGAGTGCGTAGGAAGCGAGAAAGACGGCTTGTCCGTAAAGGAAGTAATACAGAAGACGATGCCATTGGTCGATCGATGTACGTGAGAGCGAAGAGACGATGCCGACGAAAAGCCAAGTCGAAATGAGGTAAAGCGAAGCAAGGACACGATCCGTATTCGCATTAAAAAAGAAAAATACGATATGAAATGTCAGATAAATCAGAAAAATAAATCCGATTTGATGTCCAGTTGTGCGATTGACGCGATAGAACGGTCGTAAGATGAACCAACAGACGCTGAACAGAGCGATGTAGGCAAGAAGCAACCAAAGTGACCACTGTTTCGGTAACACTTCGTCCGTAAAGGACAGAGGACGAATCCAAGCATCGAGCATGATCCAAATGACTAGGATGGATAAGGCAAACGATGTGGGTATATTGGCTGATTTTAACATGATTTCTAAAGACTATCCACCCTTCATATAGGACTTATTACCGATTCAAATACTTTTTAATCGTCAAATTTGTATTTACCCTCATCTTTTAAAAAATCATGCAGACCAATGAAAAAATATTAAGAAAAACGCAATCATTTTTTCGTGAATCGCGTTTTTTTTGTGACATGAATTCCTGCTGTGAACTCGCGTCACGCAAACGAGATAGCTACCGAAAAAAATATAATCATTTTCACCAAGCTCTAATTGTTTTGGAATTCGATTGGAAATAAGGTGTAGACATAACCAATGTCCATCCATTCGGTCAAGCTAGAAAGAGGTGAACAACAGTGAGCTCGATGCATCAAAGAAAAACCTTTGGAGATCATCTGACGACACTCCGACGCGGCTGGTGGCTACTGGCACTCTTCACGATGCTCTTCGCAGGTGCCGGATATGCACTCAGCACGTATGTCATTCCGAAGACATATGAAGCGACGGCCTACATCCTCGTCGTTCCTCAAGCAGATGCAGAGGCGACATCGACGCCGACACTCGTCAGTACCTATCAAGATATCTTGCGAAGCCCAGAGGTCGTCGATCAGGTCGCCCAAAAGATGAACGTCACCGACAAGCGATTATTCGATTTGACGGATCGTCTGACGGTCTCGAGCAATCTCGATTCGCAAGTCATCGCATTATCCATCACGGATCGTTCAGCGGAGCAGGCAGCCATTCAGGCAAATACGATGACGGAAGTCTTCCAGGATTATCTCCCGCAACTGATTAACACGAGTAAGACGGAAGTCTTCTCCAGTGCACGAATTCCAACGAAGCCCGTATCCCCGAACATTTTGATGAATACGGGAATCGGTGGTGTCCTTGGTTTAATGCTCGGACTCCTGATCGTCTATTCGCGCTCGTTAAGCAAAAAAGAAGTGACACGTGAAGCGACCGACAGTTATCCGAAAGTCATTCCCCGGACGCACTCATGAGAGAGGAGAGGAGACACCATCATGCAGCATTCCCCGCTTACCCCGTATCGTCGGCAGTTGAAGATTGGACTCCTTCGCCTGATCGACGCCGGAGTCATCGCACTCGCAACCGTAGTAACGTTCTACTTCTTTAATCCGCTCCATCTCACCGTCAATTTCGAGTTACAGGATGCCCTCGAAATCGCACTCATCCAGTGGATTGCCCTCACCTTCGTCGCTCATTGGATGCGTTTCTATCAAATCATCTGGCGCTACGCGAGTTTACGTGATCTCGCCGTTCTCCTCGTCGTCGTCCTTGCCAGCAGTTTCGTTTTACTTGGTCTTGAATATGCGTTGTTCGACTTTGCGGTCGAACGGGCGATCTTCTTGCAGACAGGACTTGTCTTGAACGGTATCTTATTCGTCCGGTTGTTGATTCGTGGCCGTAGTCTCAGACTCGTTCCGGAGCATAAGACGCTCGGCAAACGGACGCTAATCATCGGTGCCGGAGCTTCCGGGCAGATGATCACGAAAGAACTGAAACAAAAGAAATCGCATATCTTAAACGTCGTCGGATTACTCGATGACTCGCTTGAACTACGCGGGATGCGAATTCACGGTGTTCCTGTCATCGGAGCGATCGAGCAACTTGAATGCATCATCGAGGAACAAAAGATTGAAGCGGTCGTCCTCGCGATCCCGTCCTTATCGTATCCGCGACGAATCGAACTGTTGAATCGAATTAAACAGACGCAAGTCGAGGCGCATACGTTACCGATGCTCGTCGAGCTCGCTTCCGGTAAGGTCTCGATTCAACAAATCCGTGAAGTCTCAATCGCTGATTTACTCGGACGGGAACCAGTCGAGCTTGATATCACGGAAATCGAACGAAGCGTACATGGAGCGACGGTCCTTGTCACCGGTGCCGGTGGATCAATCGGTTCCGAGATTTGCCGGCAACTGATTCGTTTTCGTCCTGAACGACTTGTTCTTCTTGGACACGGTGAAAACAGTATCTACCTGATTCGCCGGGAACTCGAGTGTCTCAGCCAGGACATCCAGTTCGAATCCGTCATCGCCGATGTACAGGACAGTGACCGGATGCTTGAAGTCATGCGACGCTTCGAACCGGACCTTGTCTATCATGCGGCAGCCCATAAGCACGTCCCGCTGATGGAGGATAATCCGAGCGAAGCCGTCAAGAATAATATCTACGGAACACGTAACGTCGCCCGAGCAGCAGAAGCGGCTGGAGTCAAACGCTTCGTCATGATCTCGACCGATAAGGCAGTCAACCCGACGAGCGTGATGGGCGCGACGAAACGAATCGCTGAGATGGTCATCCAACAGATGGCAAGAAATAGCGAAACGACGTTCGCCGTCGTCCGGTTCGGCAACGTCCTCGGAAGCCGCGGTTCCGTCATCCCACTTTTCAAGGAACAAATCGCGAAAGGTGGACCGATCACGATCACCGATCCCCGGATGACACGTTACTTCATGACGATTCCGGAAGCGAGTCGTCTCGTCATTCAAGCGAGTGTCCTCGCAAAAGGTGGCGAAGTGTTCGTCCTCGATATGGGTGAACCGGTCCACATTACGACACTTGCGAAAAACTTGATTCACTTGAGTGGATTTACGGAAGAACAGATCCCGATCGTCTACAGCGGGATTCGAAAAGGGGAGAAACTCTACGAGGAACTGCTCGCTCGTGATGAGGTGCATGACGAACTCGTCTTCGATAAGATCCTCGTCGGAAAGACACGCCCCTTCGGCTCCGTCGATCCGTACTTGCGTGAGATCGCCCAAGCGCTCGATCGGGACGATACACTTCGCCAGTATTTATTAGAAGCGACAAACGAGACCGATGCCGATCCAGTCGCACCAACGATGCGGATCGCTCGTAAATAGAGAGGGGGAGAACGATGAAAACGGTTCGGCTGTCTCGCTTCAATCTCATCTTCATTGCAGATACAGCATATTCGTTGCATCAATGGATGATTTTGACGCTCCTGATCAAATGGAGTACGCCGCTCAATATCGGCTACTTCAATTACGCCCTTGCCATCACCGCACCAATCGTCATGTTCTGTTGGCTGAATGCCAGTACGATCCTGACGGCAGAACGGGCTGGACTGACGAACTTCTGGCTCTTCATCAAGACCCGTTTTTCGCTCCTCTCGGCAGGTGTGTTCGTCCTCCTTGGTGTCTATTATTTCTTCGGTGAAGCGAACATCTTACTACTGACGTTACTCGTCTATCTCAATAAATACATGGAGTCGTTCGCTGATCTCGGATACGGCTTCTTACAGGGACACACTGCCTTCAAGGAAGTCGCCATCTCGAAGATTTTTCGCAGTCTCCTGAATGTCTCAGGCGCAGCACTCGTCCTCTTTACGACCCATTCGATCCAGGGATTCGTCATCGCCTTGATCACTGGGAACTTGATCATGTTACTCGTCTACGATCTCCCGACGATTCGCCGGGTCGGTCGTGGTTTTGACAATCAAGCGCTCGACTTACGATATCGATCCGGTAAGGAGTTGTTCCTTAAAGCGATGCCACTCGGGTTCGTCGCTCTACTGATCGCCTTGAACGCGAACATCCCACGGTTATTCGTTGGACATGCGATCGGAACGGAAGAGCTCGGATATTATGCAAGTATTGCCTATCTACTCGTACTCGGTAGTCTGTTCATCCACTCCTTGATTGCTGTCTTATTGCCGAACTTCTCGTCAGATACTGGTGAACGCCAAAGTTTACCGGAACTGCGCAAGCTGACACGGTCGATGTTACTGATGACGATTTTCTACAATGCGTCGTTCGTCAAATATCATCTGATTTTCGTCTTGATGATGGTCGCGTCGTTGTTCTTCTATAATTCGACCGTCATTCAGGCACTACTGACCGGCTTCCAGCAGTTTCGAATCCAGACACTCTCGATCTTCGGCAGTGTCGTCGTCAATCTCGTCGCTTGTAGCCTCTTGATTCCATTGTACGGACTATACGGAGCGACGATTGCATACACACTTTGCGCAGTCACTCAGATCGTCCTACTGTTACCCGCGCTCTATCGCTCCTTGTATCCACGAAACGTCGCCCTCGTCGTCGAACAAAGCAGTTAAGGAGGGAAGAAGATGCGACCCATTCTCTTACTCATCGTCATTGAAGCGCTCGTTTGTCAATTCGCCCGGTCGCTCTTCCCGGACACGTACGTGACCGCCTTGCTGCTCATCAACTCGGTGTTGTTTCTCTATTACCTACTCCGCCAAGCCGAGACGACGCCGCTCTATCTTGTCTTCATCACCGCTTTCTTCGTCCGATTGGTTTTGATGTTCATCGATCTCGAACTGTTCCGCTTACCACCGCACAGTGGGGACGATACGGAAGCCTTTCATCTCGAAGGTGTCCAAATCTTCACCGACCCGTCGACCTTCAATGATGTCGTCCGCGGCACCTATTCCAAGTTTCTCGGAATCTTCTATCTGATGTTCGGACCGGAACGAATCCTAGCTCAGTTCTTCAACGTCATCCTTGGCGTCGTCGCCGTCGTCATTCTAGCAAAGACGTTGCAACGGTTACGTTTACCGGAACGATACGTCTTCGGTGCCACACTCGTTTTCGCATTTTTCCCGCAAGGATTGTTGCTCTCACCGATTCTCTTACGGGATCAGATCGTCGCTCTTGGTATCGTCTATACGCTCTATTACATGGTGCGTTGGACGGAAGAAAAGTCCGGCAGGCACATGATTCTCGCGTATCTCGGCTACTTCATCAGTACGATGTTCCACTCCGGTCTTGCCGTCGGCATCGTCGTCTTACTCGTCTACTTCTCGTTTTACAGCCATGAGACAAGACGCATGGACTTTGAACCGACGAAGGTACAGCGACTGATCTTCCAAGTGCTCGTCGTCGGTTTTATCGTCTACAGCTTCCAGGACGTCTTGTTCGCGAAGTTCACCCACGTCTCGGAAAACGGACAGTTGTTCAGCGGGATGAGCTACGATCGCGGCGGCTCCGCTTACTTGAATGGATTGACGGTGACAGGTCCAGGCGACATGATTCTCTACTCACCGATCCGGATGATCTACTTCTTGTTCTCACCATTCCCGTGGCAGTGGTCGAGTGTCATGAACATCCTGATTTTCTTCCTCGACGCCGTCTTCTATTTCATCGGTTGTTTTGCCATCGTTCGGTCGTTCAAACTGATTCGTCAGCATCCGTTCGGCAGCGTCCTCTTCTTCTTTTTCCTTCTTTTTGCACTCAACGCGTTGATTTTCGGTCTTGGAACCGGCAACGTCGGAACGGCCATCCGACACCGGTATAAGTTGTTCCCGATGTTACTCATTGTCTACACAACCGTTCACTACATGCGCCTGCAAGCGCGCCACTACTTTGAGGAGGTCGAACACCGTGCCGAATAAAACGATCTTAATCACTGGTATCGCAGGCTTCATTGGATTTCATGCCGCACGTCGCTTCATCCGGGAGGGTTACCGAGTCATCGGACTCGATGAAGTGAACGACTATTACGACCCGACGTTAAAAGAAGCCCGGCTCGCTGAACTCGGCACGAATTATACATTTTACCGGGTCTCACTCGAAGAGACGGAAGTCGTCGCGCGAATCTTTGAACAAGAATCAATTGATCTCGTTCTCCACCTGGCAGCGCAGGCAGGCGTACGCTATAGCATCGACCGACCCGATGTCTACATGACATCAAACATCGTCGGTTTTCTCTCGATTTTAGAAGCCTGTCGCCATCATCCCGTCGAGCAGTTGATCTACGCTTCATCGAGTTCCGTCTATGGATCGAATACGAAGATGCCGTTCGCGACGACGGACGCCGTCGATCATCCGCTAAGTCTTTATGCCGCTTCAAAGAAAGCGAACGAACTGATGGCGCACACCTACAGTAGCCTTTACGGCATGAAGACGACAGGGCTTCGCTTCTTTAGCGTCTACGGTCCATGGGGGCGCCCGGATATGGCACTGTTCAAGTTCACGGAGGCAATTGCGAAGGGCGAACCAATCGATCTCTACAACTACGGCGAGATGGGACGAGACTTCACCTACGTCGACGATATCATCGAAAGCATCTATCGTCTGTTCCAGACTGAACCGGAAGTCGACGCGACGTTTGACGCGTCAAATCCCTTACCGGATCGTAGTAACGTCCCGTATCGCGTCTACAACATCGGTAGTCATAGCCCGATTCGCTTAAGTGAATTCGTCGCCTTGATTGAACGACGCCTCGGTAAGACGGCGATCAAGAACGGGATGCCGTTACAGCCGGGTGACGTCCCGGAAAGTTTCGCCGATGTCTCCTCACTATTCGAGACAATCGGCTACCGACCACAGACGACGGTCGAAGCTGGTGTCCATGCATTCATCGACTGGTACGAGAGCCATTACTTGATGAAGGAGGAAATCCAAGATGGCGCTTAAAGAGAATCTCTACTATCGCTCTCCAATCTTCATCCAAAATTGGCTGACCTCGTTATACGGTCGGAAGTTGATGCAAGAACGCTACGGTCGCTTCTATGAGCAAAAGATAAAGGAACTTCGGATGAAGGATCGGACGCAGGATTACCAAGCGGAACAGCTCGAACGTCTGAATGCCTTTCTCGCGTTTGTTGTGGCGCATACACCGTATTACACACAACTCTTTCACGAACATGATATCCAGTTACCGTTTACGTCACTTGAGCAGCTGCAGACGATTCCGATCCTTGAAAAAGAGACGCTTCGCCAAAACAATGATGCATTCATGTCCCGTGTCGATGCGCCGGTCCGAGGACGGACAGGAGGAACAAGCGGAAAGTCACTCCAAGTCGCCTTCATGCGAGAGGATGTTCAGGAAAGGATGGCACATCTTGATTACTTCAAGGAACTTCACGGCTTCCGCGCCGGGATGCGTCGGGCAAGCTTTACCGGGCGGACGCTGACAGCCGTCGATCAGACAAAACCCATCTTCTGGCGGATGAATCGACCACTCAATCAGTTATTACTCTCGATTTTTCATTTGAAAGAAGAGAACTTCCTGGCCTATCTCGAAGAACTGAATCGTTTTCAACCACGAGCACTCGACGGAACACCGACGGCGATGGTCGAAATCGCTCACTACATGCTAAAGCACCATATTCGACTAGACATTCCACTGATCGCCATTTTTCCGACATCCGAAACAGTGACGGAGGAGATGCGCTCCATTCTTGAGGAAGCGTTCGGTGTCCCGGTCTTTGATCAGTACGGTTCCTCAGAAGGAGCACCCATCATCTCGGAATGCCGCCAACATAAACTGCATCTGCATCACGAAACCGGCATCATCGAACCGTATGGAGAGGATGGAGAAGTCATCGTCACCTGTTTTACGACACGCGGAACACCGCTGATTCGCTACCGGATCGGTGATCGGATGACACTTAGTGACGAGACATGCGGCTGCGGATTAAATGGTCCCGTCATCGCCTCGATCGATGGTCGGGGAACGAGCTACATCGTCAGTGAGAAGCGCGGTAAAGTCTTCGAAGGAGATATCACGACCATCGCACGGGAACTGCCGAACTCAGTCTTACGGCTCCAAGTCGAGCAGCATGCGCTCAATCATGTGACGCTTCGCTATATTCCGGACGTCAAGCGATTCCAGCCAAGACACGAACAGATTCTCTTGAACGAGATGCGCAAGTTACTCGGCTCCGACATGAAAATCGTCCTTGAACCAGTCGAACACGTCAAACAAGAGCCAAACGGAAAAACGTTGATCGTCAAACAGTCGATGAAATAGGAGGAACCCAACATGAACAAGGCAGTCAAACACATCGTAGATACGACAGCAGCCCATACTGGTGCACTTCCCATTGCCAACCGTTCGATTGCCGTCGTCGGACTCGGCTACGTCGGACTTCCCGTTGCCGTCGCGTTCGGTGAAAAGACGGGCGTGATCGGCTTTGACATCAAGGAACAACGAATCCAAGAACTTCAAGAAGGCATCGACGCAACACTCGAACTGAGTCCCTTCACGTTGAAGAACGCAACCGTCGATTATGTCTCAGATCCATCGGCACTGCAGGCGAGCGACTTCATCATCATCGCCGTTCCGACCCCGATCAATGCACAGAACCAGCCGGACCTGACACCACTCTTACGGGCGTCGCACCTAGTGGGTCGCCAGCTCAATAAAGGCGACATCGTCGTCTACGAGTCGACCGTCTACCCAGGAGCTACGGAAGAAGATTGTATCCCGGTTCTTGAAGAAGCGTCCGGCTTATGCGCTGGTGTCGACTTCTTCGTCGGCTACTCACCGGAGCGAATCAACCCGGGTGACCATGAGCACACGTTTAAAACGATTAAAAAAATCGTCTCCGCCCAAGATGAACAGACACTGGATATCGTCGCGGAAGTTTATGAAGCCGTCGTCGAAGCCGGTGTCCACCGTGCCTCATCGATCAAGGTCGCGGAAGCAGCAAAAATCATCGAAAACACACAACGCGACCTCAACATCGCCTTAATGAACGAACTCGCAATCATCTTCGACCGGATGAATATCGATACACTCGAAGTCCTCGAAGCAGCCGGCACGAAATGGAACTTCCTCCCGTTCCGTCCGGGTCTCGTCGGCGGTCACTGTATCGGTGTCGATCCGTTCTATCTGACGATGAAGGCGGAGTCACTTGGCTACCATCCGGAAGTCATCCTTGCCGGTCGTCGGATCAACGAGACGATGGGGCGTTTCATCGCCACAGCGCTCGTTAAGAACTTGATCAAACAGAATATGCCGGTGCTCGGCGCCCGGGTCACCATTCTTGGATTATCGTTCAAAGAAAACGTCAGCGACATCCGCAACTCGAAAGTTGCGAACCTCGTTCATGAAATCGAAGAGTTCGGAATCGATGTCCAAGTGACGGACCGACTCGTCGAAAAGAGTGAGGCAAAACGTGAGTACGGGATCGACTTACTCGAGATGAGTGAACTCAAACCAGCCGACGTCGTCATCTTTGCCGTCTCACACGAAGAATACGTTGAAGGTGGTTGGAATCTGGCACAACACTTACTGAAGGTCGGTCGCGGCATCGTCGTCGACATCAAAGGCATGTTGCCACGAGCAGAACAACCGGAGGGGGTCCACGTATGGCGCCTCTAAAAATCCTTCAAGTCTGTGCTCTCGATACGACGGCAGAGACGATGTTGCAGCCGCTCTTACTCGCTTTGCAAAATGCGGGGCACGACGTCGGCATCGCCTGTGCCGACACGGGTGCCTCGGTGAAACTGGCAGCAAAGGGATTCCGGATGCATGACATTCCGATCGAGCGGCGAATCGACTGGACGAGTAACTGGCGGACGATCCGTGAAATCACGCGAATCTTGAAAGAGGATGGTTACGACGCCGTTCATGTCCACACACCGGTCGCCGCTGCCCTTGGACGGGTCGCCGCCAAACGTGCCGGGACGAAGCATATCGTCTATACGGCACACGGTTTTTACTTCCACGAGAAGATGGGGCGGATGACGTATCAGCTAACGTATTCAGTCGAAAAGTGGTTGGCACGTCTCGCGACCGATTATCTGCTCCTTCAAAGCGAGGAAGATTATCAACTCGCCCAGCGCAAACGCTTTAAAGCGAATACCCGGCTGATGCATCTCGGAAATGGAATCGACTTGACCCGCTTCTACCCACGACCACGTGAAGCCGGAGCGCCGTTTACGTTCTTATTCATCGGTCGGATCGTCGAAGAGAAAGGAATTCTCGAACTGCTCGATGCATTCGAGGATGTCGTCTATCCTCACCCGGAAGCCCGTCTCGTCATTGCCGGTGAGATGATGGCAAGCGAGCGCGATCAGACGACGAAACACTTATTCTTACGGCGAATCCGCGAGATTCCAAACGTCGACTACCTTGGATTCGTCGAAGACGTACCGGGTTTATTCCAACAAGTCGATGCCTTCGTCTTACCGTCACATCGTGAAGGCGTACCACGATCAATCATCGAAGCGATGGCGAGCGCAAAACCAGTCATCGCGACAAACATCCGCGGCTGTCGTGAGGAAGTCGTCGAGGGGAAGACAGGCTATCTCATCGAAGTCCGCGATATCACGAAGCTTGCCAAACGGATGAACACACTCGTCGAACATCCTGACCGTGCCAACGAGATGGGACGGAACGGATTTGACCGTGCCATGAAACATTTCAACGAAGCCGACGTCATCAAACGACAACTTGATCTCTTTTCAGCTATGTAAAAGGAGGACGTCATCATGAAACGCACATTCGACTTCACGGTTAGTCTTATCGCTATCCTGATCCTGATTCCCGTCTACGCCCTCGTCGCCTTAGTCATCTATACGAAGCTCGGTCGTCCGATTTTCTTCAATCAAGTCCGCCCGGGTTACAAGGGGGAGTTATTCAAAATCTACAAGTTCCGCACGATGACGAACGAAACGGATGCTGAGGGAAAACTTCTCCCGGATGCAGACCGGATTCCAGCATCACTCGAGTGGATTCGTCGCTTAAGCCTTGATGAGATTCCGCAGTTCTTTAATATTCTCCGCGGACAGATGAGCTTCGTCGGACCGCGTCCGTTACTCGTCAGTTACTTGAACCATTATACGAAGGAGCAGATGACCCGGCATGATGTCCTTCCTGGTCTGACGGGCTGGGCGCAGATCCATGGACGCAACGCAACGACGTGGCAACAACGCCTCGAGCAAGATCAATGGTACGCAGCGAATCAGACATTCCGACTCGATCTCTATATCTTGTTCAAGACGTTCAAAATGGTCATCTCGTCAGAAGGGAACTCGACGGCTCATCAGACTGGGATGGGTGAGTTCAAGGGTCTCGACGGAGGTGTTCCCCATGATGTCGTTAAGCGATGAACGGTTGATCCGGGATCCGCGCGAATGGGATGCACTCGTTGCGACCTATCAGCTCGATTGTTACTACGAATATGCTTACTTCGAACTCGCGAAGGAACACGACGAGATTCCTGAGTTATTTTATTATCCGACGGAGTTTGGGACGTTGATCTATCCGTACTTGCGGCGACGGATTCCAGGCACACTCTTTGAAGATATCACGACACCTTACGGCTACGGTGGTCCTTCTTTCAAAGGCATCTGGTCACTCGATCAGATTCGCGAAGCGCGCGAGCGATTCGAACGCTATTGCAACGAGACGGGAATCGTCACAGAGACGGTTCGCTTCCATCCACTCTTGCACAATCAAGAACTGGGCCAATACTGGTGCCATCAAACGGAGATCCTGCAGCCGACCGTGACACTCGAACTAATGGACCCGTTCGAGATGATCGAAAGCGACTTTTCACAAATGACGCGACGCAACATCCGGAAGGCACGTCGCGAAGGCGTGACGATTCGTCTTGGGCGCCCGGAAGAATACGGAGACTTCGCGCATCTCTATCAGATGACAATGGACAAACATCAAGCGGATGCCCGGTATTACTTTAATCAGACTTACTTCAATCATTTCGCGGACGGACGGATTAACAACGTGCTGTTGCTAGCTGAACATGACGGACGGATCATCGCCGGATGTATCGTCTTGACTGGTCGCCAGTTCGCGCATTATCACCTCGGTGCGTCTGATCCCGCATCCTTAGTCCTTCGACCCAACCATCTGTTATTCGCGGAGATGATTCGTTGGGCAAAACAAGCCGGTTTTCAAGCTCTTCATCTTGGTGGAGGCACGACACGATCGAATACGGATAGCTTGCTTGCCTACAAACGATCCTTTAGTGCGAATCAAACGTTTTTTGGACTCGGTACGTCGATTCTGGATGCCACGATCTATGAGCGTCTAACGCGACAATTCGAACGACAACATCCGGAAACTCAAATGGGTCACTGGTTCCCGCTCTACCGAACACCGCTTCGTCATCTGTCACCTCGAAGGGAGGAAACATCATGAAACACATCCCACTCTCCATCCCGCATTTAAGTGGTCAGGAAGCCCGTTACGTCAACGAGGCACTCGAGACGAACTGGGTCGCCCCTCTTGGACCAAATGTCGATGCCTTTGAACGAGATATGCAAGCGTACACGGGTGCTGGTGCAACGCTTGCGACGAGTAGTGGGACAGCAGCGATTCATCTGGCGCTCGCGACACTTGGTGTCACGACGGGGGATGATGTCTTCTGTCAGTCCTTGACGTTCATTGCCTCGACGAATCCGATTCGGTATGTCGGAGCGCGACCTGTATTGATCGACTCGGAAGAAGAGACCTGGAACATGTCGCCCGTCGCACTCCGTCGGGCCTTGATCCAGGCGGCAACGCGTGGTCGACTTCCTAAGGCTGTCATCGTCGTTCATCTGTATGGTGTCGCCGCGCAAATCGAGGAGATTGCTGCGACCTGTGAAGAGTACGATGTTCCGTTGATCGAGGATGCTGCAGAATCACTCGGGACTCGTGTCAACGGGCGGATGACCGGAACGTTCGGAACGTTCGGTATCTATTCGTTCAATGGCAACAAAATCATCACGACGTCAGGCGGCGGGATGCTCGTCGCAAATGATCCGGCTCTGATTGAACGTGCCTTTTATCTCGGAACACAGGCGCGACAGCAGGTCTTGCATTATGAGCATACGGAAGTCGGCTACAATTACCGAATGAGTAATGTCGCTGCTGGGATCGGACGGGGACAGCTTGAGGTTCTCGATCAACGCGTCGATGCACGGCGGAAAATTTTTGATCGCTACGACCGTGCCTTTGCCCCGGACGGCGTCACGTCGCAAGTCGAGCAGCCTGGTACGTTCGCCAACCGCTGGCTCAGTGCCTTTCTTTTACCGGGTGGTCAAGCGCAACGCGATGCGATGATTCAGACACTGCAACAAGCGAATGCCGAGTCTCGCCCGGTCTGGAAACCGATGCACTTACAACCCGTCTATCGCGACGTACCATTCGTCACAGCAGAAGGGGTTGACGTCAGCCGTCGCTTGTTTGAAGACGGTATCTGTCTTCCGTCTGCTTCACAAATGACGTTCACTGAACAAGCCGTCGTCATCCGAAACGTTTGTCATGCTTTACAGACGACCGTACGCCGGAACGTCCAGTCATGAATATATGGGAAGGGGACATCGTCATGCGCGATATGGAGGAAGCGATCCAAGCACTCCGTCTCGCTGCGAACGGGAAGAATGAATTGACGGCCAATACCTATTTCCGCTGGCAACTCCACACCACTCATCCAAGCGTCGCGGAAATCCTGATGCTGTTTGGATCGTGGCAAATCGCCTTGGAACGAGCAGGCATCGGGCATGCCCGCTTGACGTTCACGAAATCGGAAATCATTGACGCCTTGCGTCAGGCACGGGAGGAACTCCATCCTTTCACGAGTGCGACGTACCGCGAATGGGCACAACAGAAACAAGCACCAAGCCTGACGGATATCGTCCATCAATTCAACTCGTGGCAGCAGGCATTGTCAGAAGCGGATATCTTAAAGGAACGCGTCCAGGAAATGGAACAACGGATCATCGAGTCATTACTGGAAGCGCAAGGGGTCTTGCCGGTCTTGACGAGTCAGACCTACACGAAGTGGGCGGCTGGTCAAAATCGTCCGACTGTCGCAACGATTGCCCGCCGGTACGGCTCTTGGTCAAACGCACTTGAAATCATTGGGATCGAATTCCCGCGTAAACGCTGGCGGGAAGAAGAAGTGCTCGACGTACTTGCTGAAGCCGCACAAGAGACGGAGCATCTGACGATCGCAAGTTATCAACGGTTCAGTATCGGACGTGATGCGCCAAGCATCGGAGTCATCACTGCCTTGTTCGGTAGCTGGCGCAATGCTTTACTGGTACTCGAAGCACAACGACCGTCCTGAATTGAAATTGAAGAAAAGGAGAATGGGTGATGAAGAAATGGAAATGGATCGTACTGACACTTACGGGGATTTGCCTGCTCCTTCTCTTTAGTTCAGGCGGATATGTGTATCATAAAGCGAGTCAGACGCTCAAAGAAGTTCAGGTACCGGTCAAAGCAAGCGTTGAGACGGAAAAAACCGTTGAGCAGAAAAAAGGACTCTCGTTTCTCTTACTCGGCGTCGATCAACGAAAAAATGAGACAGGACGGAGTGATACGATCATCGTCGTGACGATTGATCCGAAAACGAATACCAGTCAGATGATCAGCATCCCGCGCGACTTAAAGACAGACATCATCGGCAATGGTTCGAATGATAAAATCAACCATGCCTATGCCTTCGGTGGTCCACAGATGGCGCTTGATACGGTCAGTCATCTGTTAAAGATTCGAATCGACTATTTCGCTGAGATCAATCTAGCGGGTTTTACGGATCTCGTCAATGCGGTGGATGGGGTCAGAGTCAAGAACGATATCAATTTTTCGTACTATGAGATGCAGTTCCCAAAAGGAGAACTATCATTGAACGGGAAGGAAGCACTCGCCTATGCCCGTATGCGGCACGATGATCCACGTGGGGACTTCGGACGACAAATCCGCCAACGGCAAGTCGTTCAGGCAGTCGCCGATAAGATGACAGAAGACTTCTCGATTCGTCGTTTCAACGCTATCCTCGATGCCCTCGGGAAAAACGTCAAGACGAACGTACCATTTTCCGTTGCCCGGACGGTCGCGACGGACTACCGGGATGCCTTACGCAACGTCAAGACCTTGTCGCTTGATGGATCAGGAGGCATCGAATCGGACGGCATCTATTACTGGCATCCGACAGATAAGTCGTTAAAAGAAGTTCAAGCTCAACTGCAGGAAGCGCTCAAATGATTGGAATGGAGAGGAAATTGCGATATCAGGACTGATTGATAACGAAACGAACGCTACTCTCATCCGCGCTTTCCTCAGGCGGGAAATCAGCCGCGGCAAGCAACATTTCATGCTGTTTGCCAGGTCTGATTCATCCCTGACGAAAGTACCAATGGCACTTTCTTTTCCTGTAGGAGTCGCGGATGAACGATAGCGTTCTCCATCAATCAAAAAAGATGTCCATCTCCGATTCATGACCGGAAATAGACATCTTTTTTGATGAATCGATTAGCATGTCACGACGAGCGGATCGTCCGAAGCATCGAGAATTTCATCATCGTATAGAGGAAATAGACGACAGTCAGAACGGCAGCCCCACTCCATAACCATTGATATGCGGAACTAAAGTAGCCGAATCGAAGACCGATCAATGCCGGTACAATCAACGTCAACCAGCTCAAGACGAGGGCAACGCGGGCAGTGATCGCGTCAATCGGACGATTCATTCCCATCCCGAGGAAAAATAGGCTCCAGAGCAATACCCAGAACAACCATGTCACCCCGCCGATGATGTCTGCTGTCGTGAAGCTGACAAATGCATAAAATAAAGCGGCGATCGCAACGAACAAGGAAAACCAACCGACACCGCTTCCGTCGAGGTTAAATAAGAACGTGATCCCGACATACACATACGTAAAGGCAAACAAATAAATACTCGCGTACCCGAACGTCAACGCTGGATCACCTGCAGCACCGATGACAAGATACGTTGCGATGAACGTTTGCAGTAGACCCGTGATGAGACTGAAGACACCAGCGCTACGGAGATCGACTTTTCCGAACAAGGTCAAACTATTTAAAAAGAGCGCAACGCCCCCAAATAATAAACTGACATTTCCCACGTAAAAACTCTCCTTCATTAAGACGTCAGACGTCTGATTCTAATTTCAACTCTAAGATGAATTCGTTTTCAGCGCAAGTATAATTTGAAGGAAAAAGAAAACAGTCTGGCTCCCGAAACGGAAAACCAGACTGTTGATGAGTCGATTATTGATTTAAGACGGAGCGAAGTGTCGTCTCGGTTTGGGACAACGTTCCTTTCAGTGTGACGAGACCATATCGTGTCGATCCTTTTTTGATGAAGAAGACACGTGTGTAACCAGATTCCGGTGTGTAACCAGTCTTGCTCGCATAAACACGTGTATCTCCTGGAAGCGACGTATTCGTATGATACCACGTCAATGTCCGTGCATACGGTCCTTTAACGGTCGTCTGATAAGACTTGCGTCCACTGATCGTCATGAGCGTGCTGTACTTCGCATATGTATTCGCGAGTTTTTGCATATCAGCAGCTGTCGTGTAATGACTTGGATGATAGAAGCCGTGTGGGTTCATGAAATGGCTCGCACTCATCCCGATTGAACGGGCGCGGTTATTCATGTACGAGACGAACTTCGATTCAGAACCTGCTGTCCGGACGGCGATCGCTTTTGCTGCATCGTTGCCAGAGCGGATCAGCATCCCGTTCAAGAGTTGGCGCATCGTCACTTTGTCGCCAACACGGAAACCCGCTACGCTACTGCCAGCAGGGACAGATAACATCGCAGACGTCAGGGTGAACGTTTGATCGAGTGTGCCTTTACGCGCTGCTTCGTCATAAGCGACGATCCCCGTCAATAGTTTCGTTGTACTCGCTGGGTAACGGCGAACGAAACTTTCTTTCGTCAATTGATAACTTGACGATCCAAGCTTAAAATACCGCATCGACGCAACAGGATAACTACCACTCGATGGTTTTGGACTGCTCGTCGTCACTTTTCTAGCAACTTGGTTCGACACATAGTAGTAATTGGTCGTACCTTTGACCTTATACCAACCGTTCGAATACGAAACCGCATTGAACTTCGAGTTGTAAGGTGCGAGTCGCTTGATATTCTTTGACGATGCCGTGCTTGGGGATGTTCGGACGTTCGCTCCAGCTTTCGAGTAGACGACGATTTTGTACGTCTTCACTGAACTACTTGATACTTTTTGAGCGACCTGGTTCGATAGATAACGATATGTACCTCCGTCCTTGATCTTGTACCAGCCATTCGTATACGAGACGGCTGTGAATTTTGCTTTGTACGCAGCACGTCTTACAATCGTTGCGGACGAGGCGGTACTCGGCTTCGAGCGGATGTTCGCTCCAATCGTCGAAGTGACGACGACTTGGTAACTGGCTGCCTGAGCCGGAATGGCGGGAAGACACAAAGCGAACAATAATAAGAGCGTAAGACTAGTACGGAGCAAGCGCTTCATAAAAACTCATTCCCTCCTTGTTCAAATATGATTTTATCATAAAACAAAAAAAGGAAATTCACTTCTTTTCAAAAAAAGGAATTTGATGCCTGTAAAGGGCTGTTTCTCATCTTTTCGTGTCAATTAACGTATCATAGGGAATGTAAGCAACAGTGGAAAAGGAGGAGTTCATATGAAATTAGCCGTCATTGGCTTAGGGGATATCGCTCAAAAAGCCTATTTACCGGTCTATGCTGAACGATCTGATATCGAGGTATATTTGATTTCACGAGATGAAGAGAAAGCAAAACGATTGCAAGCAGACTATCGCTTTGCGGGGACATACACGACGTTTACTGATGCTGTACAAGAAGGAATCGACGCGGTCATGATCCATTCAGCGACCGTCGTCCATGCCGAGCAAGCGCGACAAGCGCTAGAAGCAGGAATCGCCGTCTACGTTGATAAACCAGTCTCGATGGAAATTGAAGAAATTCGTGAACTGACTCGTCTATCGGAAGAGAAGCAGTTACCGTTCATCACGGGATTCAATCGTCGCTTTGCGTCAGCACACCAGCGCTTACTTGAAGTGAACGATCCGAATCTCGTCCTCATGCAAAAGAATCGGACGTCGTTCATCGAAGACGCCAAGCCATTTCTGTTCGATGATTTCATCCATGTCGCGGACACGCTTCGCTTTTTGACGGGACGTGGTGAGATTGAAGACTTACACGTCAAGAGTAAGCAAGACGAAAGCGGGCTACATCACGTGACGATTCAATTCGTCTCAAACGGCATCACGGCAATCGGTGTCATGAACCGCGATAACGGTATGACGGAAGAACGCGTCGAAGTGATGGGACCGGAGGAAAAACGGGTCGCAACCGACGTGACGACACTCGATCAATTGACGAAGCAAGGAACGCTCCGGTATCCGCTCGATAACTGGGAAGCGACGTTAAAGCGACGCGGGTTCGTCGATATGTTAGACGCGTTCCTTCGGACGATCAAAGGGGAACATTCCGAATCGGTCGTAGCGTCTGATAGCCTCGCGACACATGAATTATGCCAACAGGTGTATGAACACGTTCAAGCTGCGCGTTGAGTAGGAATCGTCAAAAATGCCGCTTCACTCGAGGAGATTCTCTCAAGTGGAGCGGCATTTTAGCGTTTACTTCTTTGATAGTTGTTTGAGTTGATAGATTCGCTTACCACTCGGTCCTTCGAACGTCACACGAAGTGTCGAGCGGGCGAAGCGGTAACTGACTTGTCCTTCGGATAAGTTAATACGAGCAGAGAAATCCGGTTCAAAACGAATGATCTCTTCGTCGTTTCGCAGTGCGTCCGGGAGACCGAACTGCTCAAAGCGAATCATCGCGATGAATGTGTCCTGCTCGTCAAAAGACACATGAATACGTCCGGTTCCGTCGAACGGCTCGTCTTCGAGTATACTTCGTTCGACTTCATACGTACCTTCGAACTGTTTGACTTGCTTCAACATCTCTTTTGCACTGAGGGCAATGGCTTCTGCCCTTTTTCGAACAGGATGATCCGTTGTGAGTTGAAGACGTTCGATTGCTTCCGCTGTTTTTAAGACATCACGCAGTTGATAACCAGCAAGCTGTCGTTCAAGCTGAACCATCAGCTGAGCAGCCGGTTCATCGATATCTTGTTCCGATCGTTCGACGGCACGGGTGTAGGTTTGCTGCTCGAGCTGTTCTTGAATCCTAGATGTTTCTGGCGAACACGCCATCAGAAGACAAAGAGGCAGACAAAGGAGCACTCGTTTCATGAAGTCACCTCCGTTCGATTAACATCAATGATTTGAAGATGATCCGTATGCACTTTCAGACGATAATGGACGCGATACGTCACAGGCTCTGAACCGTTTGCTGTCGCAATTTGGTACGTTTCTTGTGTACGTAAATGATACGTAACTCCCTTTGACGTGAATTTTTGGAATGTCACGGCGAGAACACTTGGAGCGACAGGGGCATCAACGGCATTCGTTATACGATGGAGATGCTTGAACTCTGATTCAAAGACGTTCAAAGTCGTGAACTGGATCGCAGAAAACGTCTCGATGGAATCGTATTTCTTCGAGAATGTCGCAAGCTCCGGAATCGTCCGAGTATATTGACGGACGAAGCGAAGGACATCATAGGACGTTGGAGGACGGTCTTTCGAGTACGTTTGATTGTACGCTGTTTGTTCATCGGACCATTCCGAAAGCGCGAGTGCTTCGACACTAGGTGTCGGACCCGCTTCAGGGGAAACGGGATCTTGTAGCGAATACCACAGGAAACCGGCTCCTCCGACGAGAAAGAGCAAAAGGCAGGTACTGATGAGCCAAGTCCGTGAAGTGGACGAAGTGGGTGGTTCGGCGAGTTGTTCTTTCTTGATAACAGGATGTTGGCAATGCGAACAAGTCGTATCGTGTTGACGAAGTGGTGTTCCACATAACGAACAGCGTTCCATGGGATAAGACCTCCTGTGTATGTAAAATGAAATGTCAGATAAGGGAATGGTAATTTGAAATTAGTATCATCGTAACATTAATTGGAAACGCAATCAAAACTTGATATGAGATTTTTGAAGGGAGAGCTTACAGATGGAACGTCACTTGATTTTAATGGATGCGTTCAAAGGTAGTATTTCTTCGAAGGAGGCAGCAGAAGCCGTCACGTCTGGAATACTGGCACATGATCCAACCGCGATCATCGATTCCTCACCTGTCGCGGACGGTGGGGAAGGAACGCTTGAAGTCTATCTCGCGCTTGGATATGAGGAAAAGACGGCGGTGACGATTGATCTAGCAGGTCGTCCGTGTGAAGTACAGTATGCCGTAAAAGATTCAGACGCCGTCATCGAAGTCTCGCGTATTTGTGGACTGCCGATGCGACAAAGCGGAGATGATCCTGTTCGAGTGAATACGCGTGGTGTCGGGCGTTTGATGGAACAGTTACGCGATCAAGGAATAACAAGTATCCTACTGGCGTTAGGGGGGACAGGTACGACGGATGGGGGACTTGGATTACTCGCGGAAGTCGGTTGTCGTCTTCAAGATGCCTCGGGTAAGCCGATTTTGTTCCATACGAATCCATTACTTGAGACGCAGACCATTCATTGTTCAACGTATCCGGTTCAGCTGGAAACCCTCGTAGATGTGACAGCTCCCTATCATGGTCTAGATGGTCCGGCTTATCTGTTTGGTCCACAAAAAGGACTGCTTGCGGATGACATCACAAAACTCGATCAACGACTCGAACAGATCGGAAAGTTACTTGGATTAGAGGGCGTCAAAGGAGCAGGGGCAGCCGGCGGACTCGGTGGAGCCGTGTATGCGCTTGGTGGACGGATCGTTCCGGGCGCATCGACGATCTTGCAACACCTTCGTGTAGCAGAGCGGATGCAACAAGCGGATTATGTCTGGACAGGGGAAGGACGGGTCGACCGTCAAAGCCAAATCGGTAAGTTGCCAGGTGAGGTCACGCGGATGGCGAGAACAGCTGGCGTTCCTTGTCTGATCCTTGCAGGAATCGTCGAAGAAAACATCCCGCAGGCACTTGATTGTCGATCGATTCATGTCGATCAGCCGATCACACTCGACCCGGAACAGACGAAAACGCGCCTACAGGAGCAAACACGTAAGTGGCTCGAGGAACTTTCACTGAAACAGGGATGAAGTCGGAAAAGTTTGGGTAAATAACTGTATATTGCCATACTTTTAGAGAAAGTAGGTCATCCTATGATCAATCAATCGATCCAATTATCGTTTCGCCAAGTCCGAGCGCTTGTCGAACATACTTTGCTGTTATTCAAAGAGCTCGATCAACAATTAGCGAACCGTGGATACGAACCAGTCCTACCGGATGTCGTCCAAACGGAACATGGTTTGAGCATCCATCAGACGAAAGAGAGTGCGGAGTCACTCGTTCCACATTTCCTAACGCGGACGTATGTCCGACAACAGGAAAAAACGAACCAACATGGATTGCTGATCTCTGTTCAATATACGCATCCTCTCCATGAACGATTCGATCCCGTCGTCCTCGTCGGCGATATGACATTCAAGCAGGTGAAGCATGCCCACAAAATCTTGAGTGAGAAACCGTGGCTCCTGAAGTATGCTGCCTTTGAATCGACGATTGCGCAAGAGTTCGTCGCCGATGGTACACGATACACGACGCAACCGATTGAAGAAATCGAAGAGCTGATCGTCTGGGGGCATCCGTTCACGGAAATGCGCGATATCGATGATGTCAAACGATTGGCGGAAGAGATGATCAGTCGTCACCTTGAGCCGGGGACAACATAAAAATAAGCTTCCGTTCCTTCAAGGGAGAAGGAGGGAAGCTTACCTTTTAGACTTGAACGAGCAATCGTTCGATCGCTGCCGTCAAATCCGTCGGGTTCGTTTTTGGAGAGAACCGCGTCACTTCTCCATCACGAGTCACGAGGAATTTCGTGAAATTCCACTCGATGTCTGTTGTACCGTCCGTCGTCGGTGCTTGTGCTTTCAGTTCTTCGAATAACGGATGTGCTTGCTCACCGTTGACATCGATTTTTGAGAAAACGGGGAACGTCACGCCGTAGTTGACTTGGCAGAACGACTGAATTTCCTCGTCCGTTCCGGGGTCTTGGTTCGCGAACTGATTACATGGGAAACCAAGTACGGTCAATCCTTGCGAACGATAGTCTTGATGCAATTGTTCCAGTCCTTCGAACTGTGGCGTCAAGCCGCATTTACTGGCTGTATTGACGATCAGCCATGCTTGAGCTGGGTAGTCACTTAAGGATGCCGACGTTCCGTCGACGCGTTGAAATGAATGATCTTGTAACATATCAATTCCCCCTTTTTAAGTACTTCTCTAGTGTAACAAATCCGTTTTCCTGTCGTCTGCTATCATTACTTGCGTGATGACAGAAACATCACAATCAAGTATCAACGACGCATTTGATGTCAATCTTTGTTACGATGAAAAGGAATATGGAAGGAAAGGAGAGATGCCACATGAGAAAAATGTTGAAACAATCGCGGTTCGTCATGATCGCGACGCTTTGTCTCGTCCTCGTCGGAAGTTGTATTACCTTACTGACGCTTGGATTCGAACGCGATATTGTGATTCTTGTTTCTGGAGTGGTTGCCCTATGGGTGACGATGCTAGCTCCTTTGACGGTCCATGCCAAAATGAATCAGCAATCATAATTCTGATTTGCTTATGAAACCGCAGAGCGATTCGATCTAAAAAGGAGCTCCTCCATTTTAGATGAAAGAATCGATTTCTGTGGTTTTTTTTCTTCTATAGCATAGAGTCAAAAAACACTATTTTTCGAAAGTAAGTCATTAAAAAATCAGACTATTTTTTTTTCATTTTTTCTATTTACAACCTTAAAAAATCGGAGTAATATCCATCTCATCAACGAACACTAACATGTTAATGCTTCGATCTCAAAGTACGCCGAATTCATGATTGAAGCGGGGGACCCAATCGTCACGACACGTGACACGGGGTGAATCCTTTCCGAACGGGAAAGGTAGGGCGAAATCCTAGGTATGCCCGAATCCGACAGCTAACCTCGCAGGCGTTTTTAGGAGGGAACGACTCTTTTTCAGTATGCCAAGTTATAAAGGCGATGCTGGGGCCGTTTTTCGCCTCACATCGTCTTTTTGTCGTGCTTAATTGTAAAAATATTGAATAATATGGGGGTAATTTCATAATGGGAGAACTATGGAGTATCGTACTGCTCGTCTTCTTCTTCGGTACGACGTTCGGAATGATTCGACTGATCGAACGTGTCCAGTGGAGAGCGGGTGACCGGAAATGACTTGGTTTTTACTAGCAATGGGATGTCTCGTCTTTTTGTATCTCGGTTATTGTCTGATCTATCCAGAAAAATTCTAATCGCATAGGGAGAAAAGAAAAACATGTGGACTCAATTCCTGATCCAATTTTGGATCCTACTCGTCATTGCACTTTGTGCAGCGGTCTTGCTCGGTCGCTACATCGGGATGTACTTTGCACCAATCGCAGAGCGTCGGGTCGATACAATCGGTAAGGTCGAACGACGCCTTCTATCGTTACTCGGTGTCGATGAAAAGAAACAAGATCAATCGTGGGTCGGCTATTCAAAAAGTCTATTAGTCGTCAATCTACTGTTTTTCATCGGTGGGTACTTGTTGCTTCGCTTTCAAGGAAGTCTACCGCTCAATCCAAACGGCGCCGCTAATCTTGACTGGTCGACAGCGCTCCATACGACGATCAGCTTCATGACGAACACCGATCAACAACACTATTCGGGTGAAGCTTTATCGTATCTCTCACAAACGTTCGTCCTCGGAACGATGTTATTCGTTGCACCGACGATGGCATTCACGGTCTGTATCGCTGTCATCCGTGGTCTTGCGAATAAACCGCTCGGTAACTTCTACGCCGACTTCGTTCGCTTCATCTTCCGCATCCTGCTTCCGATTTCATTGTTCTTCGGGATGTTGATGATTTTACTCGGCGTACCACAGACGTTTAGTGGCGCAATCAGCGTCACGACGCTTGAAGGGGCGAAGCAGTTGATTTACCGTGGACCGGTCGCAGCGTTTGAGGTCATCAAACAGCTTGGTAACAACGGCGGTGGTTTCTTCGGAGCAAACGGAGCACATCCGTTTGAAAATCCGAATCAGTTCGTCAACTTCATCCAGATGTTCTTGATGTTATTGATTCCAATGTCACTTCCTGTCGCGTATGGAAAAATCATCGATTCTGCGAAACAGGGGCGGCTTTTCCTCGGTGTCATGACGATTTTATTTATCATGATGACGTTCGGAATGGCAGGTAGCCTGTTTGCGAACCCGACCGCACATGGTCAGGAATTACGCTTCGGTCAAGTCGGTACAGCGCTCTATAGCTCGATTACGACAGCAGCCGAAACAGGTGCGGTCAATGCGATGCATGACTCACTCCATCCGCTTGCTGGTTTGATTCAGCTCGGCAACATGATGCTGAACGTCGTGTACGGCGGTGCCGGCGCTGGATTCTTGAATGTCTTGCTTTATGCTTTTGTCGCAGTCTTCCTGACAGGTCTCTTGATCGGTCGGACACCAACGTTCCTTGGTAAGAAAATCGAGACGTTCGAAGTGAAGATGATCGCTATCGCACTTCTCGTGCCACCATTCTTGATTCTCGTCGGAACGGCAATCTCCATGTACGTTGCACCAGGCGTCGCTGGCATCTCGAATCCAGGCTATCACGGGCTATCACAAGTCTTGTACGAATTCACGTCGGCGACAGCCAATAATGGTTCTGGATTTGAAGGGCTCGGGGACGCGAATGTCTACTGGAACGTCTCGACATCGTTTGCGTTATTTTTCGGACGTTACATCCCATTGATTTTAATGCTTGCGATCGTTGGTTCGCTGAAGGCGAAGCCATCCGTGCCGCAAGATGAGTTTTCATTCAAAACAGACACACCACTCTTCGGAACAGTCTTCCTCGGTACGGTCGTACTCGTCGGTGCATTGACATTCTTGCCAGTGCTCGTACTTGGACCTGTCGCGGACTGGCTGACGATGTGAACAGGAGATAAAAGCATATGATGGAACGTATCATGCATCCGACGTCCGACGAACACCAACCGAATGGGCAGCCGGAACAGCAATCCAAATCAGCAATCAACGGATCAATCGCGCGCCAGGCGACAATCGACGCCTTTAAAAAAATGAATCCCGTCAACATGATCAAACAACCAATCATGTTCGTCGTCTGGATCGGTTGTTTGCTCGCAATCGGCTATACGATCTTCATTGATGAGATGCGTGGATTTAACTTGACGGTCAGCATCATACTCTTCTTGACGGTCTTGTTCGCGAACTTCGCAGAATCGATCGCCGAAGGACGCGGGAAAGCACAAGCAGACTCGCTAAAAGCGTCGAAAGCGGACGTCATGGCACGTAAACGTGTCGGACAATTGATTGAGAGTGTCTCGTCCGCGACACTCCGGAAAGGCGACATCGTCTTCGTCCGGGCCGGTGAATATGTACCAGGTGACGGTGAGATCATCAAAGGTCTTGCTTCGATTGATGAATCGGCGATCACAGGGGAATCGGCACCAGTCATCAAGGAAGCGGGCGGTGATTTCTCATCGGTCATCGGTGGAACACTCGTCGTTAGTGACGAGATTGAAGTCCGGATCACGAGTAATCCAGGGGAATCGTTCCTCGATCAGATGATCGCGCTCGTCGAAGGCGCAAGCCGTCAAAAGACACCGAACGAGCTCGCTTTATCAACACTGTTGACGAGCTTGACATTGATTTTCTTACTCGTCGTCATGACGTTACCAGTCTTTACGAACTATCTTGGATTCAATCTTTCTGGTCCAATCTTGATCGCTTTGCTCGTCTGTTTGATTCCGACGACGATCGGTGGTTTGCTGTCCGCGATCGGCATCGCCGGGATGGACCGTGTCACCCGTTTTAACGTCATCGCGATGAGCGGGAAGGCGGTCGAAGCAGCAGGGGATATCCAAACGATCATCTTAGATAAAACGGGAACGATCACGTTCGGGAACCGGATGGCGTCGGAAATCACGCCTGTCGGTGGACGCTCTTCCGAGCAAGCATTCGAAGGGGCAATCATCGCTTCGTTAGCCGATGAGACACCAGAAGGACGATCCGTCTTAGAACTCGCAGAACTACGAGACATGCCAGTCGAGCGCCAGTGGTTAGATGGCGCAGAAATCATTCCGTTTCGCGCGGAAACACGGATGTCAGGTCTTGATTTGACGGATGGTCGCCGGGTACGGAAAGGAGCGGGACAAGCGATCCAAGAATGGGTGACAGAACAAGGTGGAACGATTCCGAATGATTTGCAAGAAACGATCGATTCCGTCTCACGCTTAGGTGGAACCCCACTTGTCGTTGCGATGGATGCGACGATTCTTGGAGTCATCTACTTGAAAGACACCGTCAAACCAGGAATGCGGGAACGGTTTGATCGGTTGCGTGAGATGGGGATCAAAACGATCATGTGTACCGGCGACAACCCGTTGACGGCAGCAACGATCGCTCGCGAAGCAGGCGTTGATGACTTCGTCGCAGAATGTAAACCGGAAGATAAAATTCGTGTCATTCAGCAAGAACAAGCAGCTGGTCACCTCGTCGCGATGACAGGGGACGGTACGAATGATGCACCAGCACTCGCTCAAGCGGACGTAGGTCTAGCGATGAACAGTGGGACACAAGCTGCGAAAGAAGCAGCGAACATGATTGATCTTGATTCGAACCCAACGAAGATCATCGAAGTCGTCGAAATCGGAAAGCAGCTCTTGATGACACGGGGAGCGTTGACGACGTTCTCGATCGCAAACGATGTCGCAAAATATTTTGCGATCATCCCGGCGATGTTCATGGTCGCGATTCCGCAGATGGAAGTACTCAACATCATGCGACTCGATTCCCCGACGACAGCAATTTTGTCGGCTCTAATCTTTAACGCGATCATCATCCCGATGCTGATCCCGCTCGCGATGAAAGGTGTCTCGTATAAACCGATGACAGCCGATCAATTGCTCGGGCGTAACTTACTCATCTACGGTCTTGGTGGTGTCATCGTACCGTTCATTGGGATTAAAATCATCGATGTCTTGCTTGCAAGCATCCTTTAAGGAGAAAACGAATCATGAAACAAGCCATTCGTGTGACGATCTTCATCACAGCATTATGCGGGATCGTCTTTCCCGCCTTGTTGACGCTGTTCGGTCAGATTCTTGTACCGGATAAAGCAGCCGGTTCACTCGTACAGGAAAACGGAAAATTCATTGGATCGGAATTGATTGCCCAACCGTTCACGTCGAAACAGTATTTTCACGGACGTCCATCAGCGGTCGATCAATTAGCGGGATCATCTGCTGGGGATAACTTGGCAGCATCGAACCCGGAGCTTGGTACGAAGATAGCGGCATTGCAGAAACAGAATCGAGAGGACGGCGCTTCGCTTCCGGACGATGCCCTCGTGACATCCGGTTCTGGTTTCGATCCGCATATCTCAGTCACTTATGCTTTGGATCAAGCGAAGCGTATCGCAACCGCACGCGACCTATCGCGTGACGAGGTACACAAGCTAATCACGAAACAAGCCGGGACGCATGATTACGTCAATGTCCTCCTTTTGAACCTAGCACTTGATCGGAGCAAGTCATGACACGGGGAAAGCTGAAGCTTTATATCGGCTCAGCTCCTGGTGTCGGAAAAACGTATAAGATGCTTGCCGATGCACGAACCTTGACGCTTGAAGGCAAGGATGTCGTCATCGGTTTGATCGAGACGCACGGTCGAAAAGAGACGGCGGAGATGGTCGGACAGCTCGAACAAGTCCCGTTACTTGAAGTCGTCTATAAAGAGAAAGTGTTTCCTGAGGTGAACGTGGACGCGATCATTGCCCGTCACCCGGATATTGTCCTGATCGATGAACTGGCGCATACGAATGCTCCCGGATCAGAACGGAAAAAACGCTATCAAGATGTCGCGGCACTCCTTGACGCCGGGATCAACGTTTACTCGGCCGTCAACATCCAGCACTTCGAAAGCTTACTCTTTAAAGTCAAAGAAGTGACGGGTGTCGAGGTCCGGGAGCGAATCCCGGATCCATTTCTCGGAGAGGCTGATGAGATCTTACTCGTCGACGTGACGCCGCAAACGTTACGGGAGAGACTCGAGCAAGGGAAAATCTACAAGAAAGAAAAGATTGAACAGAGTCTGAATTCGTTTTTCTCGCTTCAGAATCTCGCGAGCTTACGGGAGTTATCGTTACGACAAGTCGCGGACGAAGTCGACGATCAAGTCTATCAATCACGTTTGTTGATTGAAAAAGACCCGGCGACATTACAAGAACGGATTCTCGTCTGCATCCAGCTTAATGATAACGCGCGAAAGTTGATCTATCGCGGATTTCGCATGGCAAGTCGATTAAAGGCGGAACTGTATGTTCTGACGATTTTACCGGCAGCGGAAAATCAATTGAATGCGAAACAGAAGGAAGTGCTTGCGATGGTGCGGGAGAGTGGTGCCTTGTTCGGAGCAGAAGTGCTGATCCGGATTCAAGGCGAACGTTCGATTGCTCAAGCGATTACCGCCGCTGCCAAACATCATCGCATCACGCAAATCGTCCTCGGTCAATCCGCGCGGACCCGCTGGCAGGAAATCCGACGCGGATCGATCATCAATGAAATCATGCGTCATGTCCGCGGAATCGATATCCAAATCGTCGCCGATGACATGGAACGCTAGGGGAGCCCTTCCGCGTAAATGCAGGGGTTTTCTTCGCACCATCATCAGTCTATCGTTTCATAAGACGAACGAGTCAGTTGGTCATCCTCCCTTTCCGCAGGCGGGAGGTAAGCTGCGACATCCTCGCATTTCATGCTGTCTACCGGGTCTTACCTATCCCTGTCGAAAGCGTCGAGCGCGCTTTCTTTTCCTGCAGGAGTTGAGGATGATCCTGCTCGTTCGCTACTAATGAAAAAGGAAAGACCGTTCCGGTGGGATCACCAGAACGGTCTTTCCTTTTTTTGATGTTGGAACACATTCATTGATTTAAAGACGTTGGTTCATCGTCTCCTTAACGAGCGAAGACTGGAATATCAAAGACAGCTGTGTAGCTATCCATTTGTTGATAGAGTGAATAGATCCGAGACGTTTGCTTAACGGCCCATCCCATGTCTGTTGCGTATTGATGGCTACCAGGACGCATCGGACTCCAACGCATCTTGTAGAGCGTGTTTTGTCCGTATTCATTATGGATGTACTTCGTGCTGATGAATTCAGCACCACCGACGATTGCCGCTTCTGGTGTGAACCAGCCCATTTTATAGGCATAAGCAGCGCCGGTGTTGATCGCATCATAATCATACGCACCGATTCCATACATGTTATAGACTTTACGTCCATTCCATGTCACACCCATTGCGAGTGTCGATTGTCCATTGCCTGTCTCAAGTAGAGCGTGTGAGATCAAGTAAGCTTCGTTGATGCTGTATTTTTGACCAGCATCGATGAACGCTTGTCCACAACTACCGTTGCTACACTTGTTGAAGATCCCGAGTCCTTTCGTTACGTTCGCTAACATCTTATCAAGTGTCGCAGCCGATGCTCCTGTCGTTTTCGAGAGATCGAGGAACTGATAGAACGCAGAAGAGTTGCGGTCGACTTTCAGTGGATCGGCAACATCACGGACGTCCGTTTCCAGTGCATTCAACCATTGGATCGTCGAATAATTCGTTGCATTCGAATAGACACGTGGATACGTCGTATAGAAGCCACTGACTGATTGATAGACGCGAATCATTCGACCAGGCTGGAACTGACCGTAGACATGACTTGCTGTCGAAGCACCAGAGCGGATGTTAAGTGGTGTCGTCGC